>NZ_JBSFNN010000088.1:0-28403 GCF_053587115.1 Streptomyces sp. NPDC003697 | reverse complement strand
GCGTCCGCGTCGTCCTGCGTCGGGCACGCCACCCGCACGATCTGGCAGCCCGCCGCGGTCAGCTCCGCGATCTGCTGCAGCGTGGCACCGACGTCCGAGGTCCGCGTCGTCGTCATCGACTGCACCGACACCGGCGCGTCCCCGCCCACCGCCACCGAACCGACCTGGATCTGCCGGCTCCTGCGGCGCTCGGCGACCGGCCGGGCCGGCACCTCGGGGACGCCCAGGGGAATGGCCGTCATGGCGTCACCCGTCGTTCTGGGAGACGGTCTCGCGCATGGCGCGCAGGGACTCCTTCAACGACCCCATGGTGGCGAGGACGGCGGTGGGCTCGTAGCCGCAGTGCGCCATGCAGTTGGCGCAGCGCGGGTCCTTGCCGCGGCCGTACTTGTCCCAGTCGGTCTCCTCGATCAGCTGCCTGTACGTCGGCACGTACCCGTCGCTCATCAGGTAGCAGGGGCGCTGCCAGCCGAAGAGGGAGTAGTTGGGGATCGCCCACGCCGTGCACGGGAAGTCGACCTTGCCCTCGAGGAAGTCGAGGAACAACGGGGAGTGGTTGAGCCGCCAGCGGCGCCGGTTGCCGCCCGCGAAGGCCCTTCTGAACAGTTCGCGGGTCTGCTCCACGCCGAGGAAGTGCTCCTGGTCGGGCGCCTTCTCGTAGGCGTAGGCCGGCGAGATCATCATCTCGTCCACCTTGAGGTCGTCGTTGAGGTAGTCGAGGACCTCGACGACGGTCTGCGGGGTGTCGGTGTTGAAGAAGGTCGAGTTGGTGGTCACCCGGAAGCCGCGCCGCTTGGCCTCCTTGATGGCCTCCACGGCCTCGTCGAACACGCCCTCCTTCGCCACCGACTCGTCGTGCCGTTCACGCAGCCCGTCGATGTGCACGGCGAAGGCGAAGTAGGGCGACGGGGTGAAGCTGTCCATCTTCTTGCGCAGCAGCAGGGCGTTGGTGCACAGGAAGACGTACTTCCGCTTGGCCACCAGCTGTCGCACGATCTCGTCGATGTGCGGGTGCATCAGCGGCTCGCCGCCGGCGATGGACACCATCGGCGCACCGGACTCCAGGACCGCTCCCACGGCCTGCGCCACCGGCATGCGCTGTTTGAGCACCCCCGCGGGATGCTGGATCTTGCCGCATCCCTCGCACTTGAGGTTGCAGGCGTAGAGCGGCTCCAGCTCCACGATGAGGGGGAACTTGTCCCGCCGGCGCATCTTCTGTCCGGCCAAGTATGTAGCGACCTTGATGGACTGGCGCAGCGGCATGGCCATCGGGCTCACCTCCTGGGGAGCAGCACATTACGGTGCCATTCGAAGAAAGTCGGTAGGACGGAACGAAGAACGCGGAAAGCCGATATTCCTCCGCGCACCGTGCCGATGCGGACGAGTTCATGTTCCGGGGCGTCCACGACCACCCGGACGGCGGCAACCGGGCGCGCCCCCGCCCGGACGGCGCCGAGCAGGGTGGCCGCCGACTCCATGTCGACGGCGATCGCGCCGGTGGCGCGCAGATCGGAGCGTTCGGGTCCGCGCACGACGTGGTCGGAGCCGTTGAGCGGACCGGTGTGGACGGCGCGCCCGGGCAGGGTGCGCGCGAGTTCCCTGACGAGCAGGGCGGTGCCGACGCACGGCACCGTCCCGCGGGGGTCCCGGGTCTCCTCGGCGACGACCAGGTCGCCGGGGTGCATGCCCGGGGCGAGTCCCGCGCAGAAGCCGGTCGCCAGCACCGCGGCCGCGGCGTGGGCGGGACCGGCCAGGAGCCGGGTGACGGAGCGTTCCGCCGCCTTCGGCCCCATGCCGGTGCGCAGGACGGTGACCGGTCCGCCGGCACCGCCGTGGTCGCCGGTGCGCAGGGCGAAGTGCTCGATGCCGAGCGCGCAGGCGATCAGCAGCGGGGCCGGGGCCGGCTTGCCCGTCATCAGCCCCCCTGGGCCTCGGCGAGGGGCTCGCCGGACTTCCCGGCCGGGCGGGCCGCACCGGCGGCCCGGTACGGGACGGGTTCCCCGTTGACGTACCGGCCGAGGGCGGTGAGGGGGAAGACCTGCCGGTAGAGGTGGTAGTTGATGGAGAAGTCCCAGGGGAAGCCCGTTCCGGTGAAGTGGGGCTCGTCCCAGGAGCCGTCCTCGCGCTGGGTGGCGGCGAGCCAGGCGACGCCCCGCTCGACCGCCCCGGAGTCCTTCTCCCCCGCCGCCAGCAGCGCCATCAGTGCCCAGGCGGTCTGTGAGGCGGTGGAGGCGCCTCGGCCGCTCCACTTCCCGGGGTCCTGGTAGGAGCGCAGGTCCTCGCCCCACCCGCCGTCGTCGTTCTGCACGCTCTCCAGCCAGGCCACCGCGCGACGGATCGCCGGGTGGGAGCCGGGCAGGCCGGCGGCGACCAGGGCGGGGACCACCGAGCCGGTGCCGTAGACGTAGTTGACGCCCCAGCGGCCGAACCACGAGCCGTCCGTCTCCTGTTCGGCCAGCAGCCAGGCGATGCCGCGCCGGGTGCGCGGGTCGTGGGCCAGGCCCTCGAAGGCGAGCATCTCGACGACGTGCGCGGTGACGTCCGCCGACGGCGGGTCGATGACCTCGCCGAAGTCGCAGAACGGCAGCCGGTTGGGGAACGGGCTGGTGTTGTCGACGTCGAAGGCGCCCCACGCGCCGTTCTTCGACTGCATGCCGAACTCCCAGCGCACCCCGCGCGCGACGGCCTTCTCCAGCCGCTCCGGGTCGTGGTGCCGCACCCGGCGCAGCGCGAGGATGACCTCGGCGGTGTCGTCGATGTCGGGGTAGTTGTCGTTGTGGAACTCGAACGCCCAGCCGCCGGGGGTCAGCCGGGGCCGGCGCACCGACCAGTCACCGGGGCGCACGACCTGCTCGCCGAGCATCCAGTCCGCCGCCTTCACCAGCTGCGGGTGGTCGGCGGGCAGTCCCGCGTCGGCGAGGGCGATGGTGGCGAGGCAGGTGTCCCACACCGGTGACTGGCAGGCCTCGATCATGCGGGCGCCGTCCTCGCGCCGCACGGCGTAGCGGTCCAGCGACTCCAGTCCCGCGCGCATCACCGGATGCCGCAGGTCGTAGCCGAGCAGGTGCAGGGCGATGATCGAGTACACGGCCGGCGGCTGGATGCCGCCCCAGCAGCCGTCGTTCTCCTGCCGCTCGATGATCCAGCGGGCGGCCGCGTTCATCGCCGCCCTGCGCAGGGCCTTCGGCGCGATCCTGCGGTAGGCGTGTAATGCCCTGTCGATGCGCTGGAAGGCGCCGTCCCAGCTCATCGCCGGTGCGAGCGGCGTCGGCGGGACGGGGCGGGCGGGGTCGGTGTGCAGCTCGTCCAGCGGGAAGGGTGCGGGACGCACGGGGCGCTTGGCGGAGACGATGGTGAGCGGCACGATGGTCTGCCGCGCCCAGCAGCCGAAGTCGTAGATGTTGAGCGGCACCCAGCTGGGGAAGTAGATGAGCTCGGGCGGGAGTTCCGGCAGGTCCTCCCACCTCCACCAGCCGAACAGGGCGAGCCAGATGCGGGTGAAGACGCGGGAGGCGGCGATACCGCCCCGGTCGCGGACCCAGGCCGCGGCCTTCGCCATGTGGGGTGCGTCGGGTGCGTCGCCGGCCAGGCGCAGGGCGACGTACGCCTCGATGGTGGTGGACAGCTCCCCCGGCCCGCCGTGGAAGGTGGCCCAGGTGCCGTCCTCGCGCTGCTCGCCGCGGATGAACAGGGCGGCGGCGCGGGTGGTGTCGTCGTCGCGGATCCCGAGGAACTGGCGCAGCAGCAGGTCCTCGGCGTCCATCGTGACGTTGGTCTCGAGGTCCCCCTTCCACCAGCCCTCGGCGTCCTGGCGGGAGAGCAGAAAGCCGGTGGCGCGCCGGACGGCGTCTGCGGCGGCTTCGCGGACCCCGGCCGCCGGCGGGGTGGTGAGGGTTTCACTGGCCGCGGCAGCGCGGGGCGGCAGGGTGGCCCCGGTGCTTCCGTCGGTCGTCGCTGTCATGGCTTCCCCTTCGTGCAGTCGTGCGAGTCGTGCTGCTGTGGGTCCGCCGTCGGCCGGCGCCCGACACCTCCTGGGCACCGGCCGGCGACTACGCGAGGAATGTCCTACCGATAGCGATCATCTCTTTCGTACGACGACGAAGTCGGCGAGCGCCGTGAAACGGGCCCGGACCCGCTCGGGCATGTCGACGGCGTCGAGGGCTTCGATGGCGATGGTGTGCTGACGGCGTGCCTCGTCGGCCGTCCAGTCGCGGCCGCCCGCCTCCTCGATGAGCGCGGCGCGGGCCGCGAACTCCTCCTCGGAGAAGTTCTCGAAGCCGGTGCTCTTGGCGTCGGCGGCGAGGATCTCCCCGAGCCGCTCGGAGGCCGCTCCGCCCGCGGCGAGCGCGGCCACCACCGGCAGGGACTTCTTGCGCTGGCGCAGGTCGCTCCAGGTCTGCTTGCCGGTGGCCTCCGGGTCGCCCCAGATGCCGAGGAGGTCGTCGACGGCCTGGAAGGCCAGGCCGAGGTGGTAGCCGTACTTCTCCAGCGCGTCGGCGGTGCGGTCGTCCGCGCCGCCGAGGACCGCGCCGATGGAGCTGGCGCAGGCGAGCAGGGCGCCGGTCTTGTTGCCCTCCATCTCCAGGCACTCCTCGACGCTGACACGGTCGCGGTGCTCGTAGGAGATGTCCTGGGCCTGGCCGTCGATCAGGGCGCGCGTGGCGGTGGTGAGCCGGCGGGTGGCGCGTCCGGCCTCGGCGGTGCCGAGTTCGAGGAGGACCTCGTTGGCGAGCGCGAACAGGGCGTCACCGACGAGGATGGCCTGGGCGGGACCGTGCACCTTCCAGACGGTGTCGCGGTGGCGGCGCTGCTCGTCGCCGTCCATGAGGTCGTCGTGCAGCAGCGAGAAGTTGTGCACCAGTTCGACGGCGACCGCGCCGGGGACGCCGGCCTCGGGTGCGGCGCCGGTGACCTCGGCGGAGAGCACGGCCAGGGCGGGGCGCACGGCCTTGCCGCCGTCCCCGTGGGCCGGGTTGCCCGCGGCGTCGATCCAGCCGAAGTGGTAGGCGGCAACGGTGTCCATGGGCGGGGCGAGGCGGTCGACGGCCGCCCGCAGCACCGGCGTGGCCAGGGTCCGGCCGCGCTCCAGGAGCGCGGTCACGTCCACCGCCTCGGCAGCCGTCGAGGCCGGGGGCACAGTGGGCACAGTTACTCCTCTTGTTGCGGTGCCGGAAGTGCGGGGGCCCGCCGCGCCGTGCCGGTCGGGCATCACGCCGCCTCCTCGAACGCGAAGAGACGGCCCGGACGGGGCCGGCCCAGGGCGCGCAGCGCGGCGTCCGCCGCGCTCACACCGCTGCGGACCGCACTCTCCATGGTCGCGGGCCACCCGGTGGCGGTCCACGCTCCGGCCAGGTACAGGCCGGGGGCCTTGGTGCGCGCGCCGGGCCTGAGCCGCCCGACGCCGGGGGCGGGAGCGAACGTGGCGGTGCGCTCCCGGGTCACGAAGAAGTCCTTCACCTCGGCACCGCGCGCACGGGGCAGCAACCGGGCCAGCTCCGGCAGGTAGCGCTCGCGCAGTCCGGCGACGGGTGTGTCGATCTCGTCCTGCGCGGCGGACTGGGACACCGCGAGGTACTGGCCGCTGGTGAGGCCCGACGCCTCGGTGCGGTCGAAGACCCACTGCAGCGGGGTGCCGAGGGCCGTGAGGAAGGGCGTCCTGAGTACGGGGCGGTCGTAGACCACGTGCAGGTTCAGGATGGGGGCGGTGCCGATGCGCAGCAGCCGCCCGGGGTCGTCGAGGGCGCCCTGCGGCAGCAGCCGGTGCGCCTCCCGCTGCGGCACGGCGAGGACGACCGCGTCGGCGTGCAGCGTGTCGCCGGGAACCCGCACGCTCCAGCCTCCGTCCGCCCGGCGGGAGACGGTGGTGACGCGGGTACGGATCCCGGTGCGCACGCCCGCGGCGTCGAGCGCCCTGCGGGCCAGCCGGTCGTGCAGTTCGCCCAGCGGGACGCGGGCCCAGCCGATGTCGGCCGCTCCCGGTTCGGACAGCAGACCGGTTCTGAACACCATCGCGGCCAGTCCCAGGGAGGCGTCGGCGGCGACCGCGTTGAGGGTGGCGACCCCGACCAGGTCCCACAGGGCCTCGACGGCGCGCGGGGACTGGCCGTGCGCGGCCAGCCAGCCGCCGAAGTCCTGCGCGTCCAGAGCCGGATCGGTGGGATCGAGCGCCTTCAGCGCCAGCGCGGCGCGGCCGACCCGGGCCCGTTCGGCGAGGGTGAGGTGCGGGTACGTCGCCAGGCTCCGGCCCAGGTGCAGGGGGACGGGCAGGGCGTCGCGCCGCAGCCGGCCCAGCCGCCGCCCTGCGGGCCGGGTGACGTCGACGACGGGCACGTCGAGACGGTCCTGCAGCGGGGCGAGCGCGGTCGCGTCGATCCGGTCCAGGAACCAGCGGTAGGCGGCGCAGCAGCGCAGGTACACGTGCTGGCCGTTGTCGACGGTCAGGTCGCCGCGTGAGAAGGAGAAGGCGAGCCCGCCGAGACGGGGCCGGCCCTCCAGCAGCGTCACGCGCACGCCGGCGTCGGCGAGCGCGAGGGCCGCGGTGATGCCGGCGAGCCCGCCGCCGACCACGACGGCGTGCCGTCCGGGCGGTTCCGCCGGGCCGGTGGGCGGCCCTGCCGGCCGCGTGCCGTCGCTCATCGTGCGCCCTCCCCCTGGCGCCCGCCGTGGCGGTGCGGTGCCCCGCGGCCGGCCGTCGCCGTCATCAGGGACGCCACCCGGCGCCGGAGGGTTGCCCGCCGTCCGCCGCCGGCCCGGTGCCGCGCCGCGGCCCGGCCCGTCATGCCCGCCCCCGGACGGACCGCCGCGAGACGTGCCGGGCGTCCAGCCCGGACAGGCCGCGCACGGCGACGTACGCCTTCTCGCGTCCGGGCAGCGACACGCGGCCCCGCAGCACGGCCTCGGGCTCGCGCTCGATGCGGTCCAGCAGGCGGCGGTAGATGCCGGCCATGGCGGCGACACAGGCGCCGCTGCGCCGGTCCAGCATGGGCAGCAGCCGGTAGCCCTTGGCGAACAGCGCGCGGGCCCGCCGGACCTCGTGGTGGACCAGGCCGGGGAAGTCGGAGCCGTGCGGCGGGCGCGGGCCGTGGAAGCCGCCCGCGCAGCCGAACTTCGCGAGGTCGTCGGCGGGCAGGTAGGTGCGACCGCCCGCGGCGTCCTCGCGGACGTCGCGCAGGATGTTGGTCAGCTGCAGCGCGAGACCGAGCGTGTCGGCGTACTCGGGCGCCCGCTCGGCGCCGCGCGCGCCGGGCTCGGTGCCGAACACGCCGAGGGAGAGCCGCCCGATGGCCCCGGCCACGCAGCGGCAGTACACCTCCAGGTCGTCCCAGGTCTCGTACGTCTGTCCGCGCACGTCCATCAGGACGCCGTCGATCAGCTCGTCCAGACCGCCGAGGGGGATCGGGAAGGTCCGCGAGGCGTGGGTCAGCGCCACCGCGACGGGGTCGGTGTCGTCCTCCTCGACCGCGCCGGCGCGGACGCGGGCGAGCAGGGCCCGGGTGTCCTCCAGCCGGGCGGTCTTCACGTCGTCCGGCAGAGCCCCGTCACCGATGTCGTCCACGCGCCGGGAGAACGCGTACAGCGCCGACATCGCGCGCCGCTTCGGCGCGGGCAGCAGCCTGATGCCGTAGGCGAAGTTGCGGGCCTGCGTCCCGGTCACCGCCTCGCAGTAGCTGTAAGCGGCGAGTACCGGTGCGGACACGTGCGGTGCCGGCTCCACGGCCCGCATCACCCCTCTCCTCGCAGGGTCACGCCCACCTCGCGCAGCAACCGGACCCTGCCGGGCCTGGGCGGGCCGGGAAGCACGTCGTAATGGGCGGCGGCGACCGCGCCGATCGCCGCCCGTCCCCCCGCCACGAACCCCGCGAGCAACAGCTTCAGCCTGCCGTGGACGCTACCCACCAGGGGGGCGCCCTCATTCAGCAGTTCCCGGGCGCGTTCCAGTTCGTACGCGACCAGCGCGCGCACCGACGCGCCGGCGCTGGGGGCGGCCAGGTCGGCCTCCTGCACGTGGAAGCGCTTCATGTCGGCCGCGGGCAGGTAGACGCGG
This sequence comes from Streptomyces sp. NPDC003697, assembly GCF_053587115.1. Lineage (NCBI taxonomy): Bacteria > Bacillati > Actinomycetota > Actinomycetes > Kitasatosporales > Streptomycetaceae > Streptomyces > Streptomyces sp. NPDC003697. The sequence continues at coordinate 20,359 of NZ_JBSFNN010000088.1, read as the reverse complement.
TCGCGGCCGAGGTCCTCCTTGACGTCCTGGACGTGCTCGACGATCTGCAGGGCGGTGCACACCGCGTCGGACCGGCGGATCCGTTCGGGCGTGGAGGTGCCGGTGACGGCGAGGACCAGACGGCCCACGGGGTTGGCGGACAGCGCGCAGTAGGCGAGCAGGTCGTCGTAGGTCTCGTAGCGCTGGACGGACTGGTCCTGGCGGTTGGCGGCGATCAGGCCGAGGAAGGGCTCGGGTGTCAGCGCGCGGCGGCGGACGGTGGGCTGGAGGCGGCGCAGCAGCGGATGGCGCGGGGTGGAGTCGAAGACGCGGCGCAGGTCGGCCTCGAAGGCGTCGAGGAGCACCAGGCGGTCACCGGCCTCCGCGGCCGGCACGCCGAGCAGGCGGGCGTCGGCGCCGCCGGGGGCCAGGTCTCCGTCACCGATGTCGTCGACCAGGCGGGCGAAGCCGTAGACGGCCATGAGGTCGGCGCGCCAGGCGGCGGGCAGGAAGAACGGTGCCACCGGGAAGTTCTCACCGGCGGCCTTGTCCAGGGTGGCGCGCGTGGCGTCGCGTGCCGTGTCGGTGCCCGTCACCGCGCGCTGCCCGGCCCGGGGACGGCGCGTGCTGCGTTGAGCTGGGGAGTTTCCGTAGCCATTGCCGTCACATCTCCCGTTCTACACTGCCGACCCAATACAGGCTGTTCCGGACACGCCGCCCGGCCGTCGCACGGCGGCCACGACGGAAGGTGTCGCGCATTATCTCCCCACTTGCCGCTTTCGAGGACCGCTACAGCTTACGTTGTACGGCGCGCCGCGCTCCGCCTGGGTGTTCGGCCCCACGCCACAACACGCCGATGGGCGTCAAGATTCCCTGAGATCAAGGGAGTTGACGCTTCCTTTGCAGAGGCGGGGCCCCGCCGGAGGATGTCCGGCGGGGCCCCGGGCCGCTGGGGTCACTTGCCCGTGAACGTGTCGTACTCCTTGAGCACCTCGTCGGTGGGGCCGTCCATCCGCAGCTCGCCGCGCTCCAGCCACAGCACCCGGTCGCAGGTGTCGCGGATCGACTTGTTGTTGTGGCTGACCAGGAAGACGGTGCCGGCCTCCTTGCGCAACTCCCGGATGCGCTCCTCCGACCGCTTCTGGAACTTGCGGTCGCCGGTGGCCAGGGCCTCGTCGATCATCAGCACGTCGTGGTCCTTGGCCGCGGCGATGGCGAACCGCAGGCGGGCGCCCATGCCGGAGGAGTAGGTGCGCATCGGCAGGCTGATGAAGTCGCCCTTCTCGTTGATCCCGGAGAAGTCGACGATCTCCTGGTAGCGCGCCTTGACCTCCTCGCGGGACATGCCCATCGCGAGACCGCCCAGGATGACGTTGCGTTCGCCGGTCAGGTCGTTCATCAGGGCCGCGTTCACCCCGAGGAGCGACGGCTGGCCGTTGGTGTAGACCCGGCCCCGCTCCGGGGGAAGCAGGCCGGCGATGGCCCGCAGCAGGGTGGACTTGCCGGAGCCGTTGGAGCCGATCAGGCCGATCGCCTCACCCTTGTGGGCGACGAAGGAGACGCCCCGCACGGCGTGCACCTTGCGCACGCCCCGCTCCTCGTCGCCCGAGCGCCGCCTGAGGATGCGGCTGAGGGCGGCGGTGGCGCTGCCCCGGCCGGACTTGGCCCCGTTGACGCGGTAGACGATGTGCAGGTCGTCCGCGATGACGGTGGGGACGCGCCCGCCGTGCTCCCGTCCGTCCCCGTGCTGCTCAGCCACGGCCGTACCTCTCCTCCGCCTTCCAGAACCACACGAAGCCGCCGAACGCGAACAGCGCGGCCCAGCCGCCCGCGACCGCCCAGACGTGGGCAGGCAGGTTCTGGGAGCCGTAGCCGTCGATGAGCGCGAAGCGCATCAGATCCATGTAGACCGCCGCCGGGTTGTACTGCAGCACGTTGGCCACCCACCGGGGCTGGTCGGCGAGGAAGACCGGGATGGAGAACATCACGCCGGAGGCGTACATCCAGGTCCGCATCACGAACGGCATGAGCTGCGCCAGGTCCGGGGTCCGGGCGCCCGCCCGGGCCATCACCAGCGCCAGCCCCGTGTTGAACAGGAACTGCAGGGCCAGCACGGGCACGATCAGCAGCCAGGACAGGCCCGGGTAGCTGCCGAAGCCGACCGCGACCACCACCAGCACGATCATGGAGAACATCAGCTGCTGGAGCTGCTGCAGCGCGAAGGAGACGGGCAGCGAGGCACGGGGGAAGTGCAGGGCCCGCACCAGGCCGAGGTTGCCGGAGATGGCCCGCACCCCGGCCATCACCGAGTTCTGCGTGAAGGTGAAGACGAACACGCCCGTCACGAGGAACGGGATGTACGTGCCGTGGGACAGGCCCCTGTTCGCCTTCAGGATCAGCCCGAAGATGAAGTAGTAGACGGCCGCGTTGAGCATCGGGGTCGCCACCTGCCAGAGCTGGCCGAGCTTGGCCTGGCTGTACTGGGCGGTCAGCTTCGCCTGGGAGAAGGCGAGGATGAAGTGACGGCGGCTCCAGAGCCGGCGGACGTACTCGCCGAGCGGGGGCCGGGCACCGCTGACGGACAGCCCGTACCGGGCGGCCAGCTGGGCCGCCGTGAGGCCCTCGTCGGACGCCGCGGCCCGGCCGACCGCGACGCCGCCGTCCTGCGTTGTCTCACTCACTGGGGGACACTTTCGTCTTCGGGTGCGCAGCCTGGGCGGGCGGGGCGTGAGCACCGGGCCGGTGCACCGCCCGGGTGCCGCCAGGCAACGAGCTTCTCAGATGACGGGGGGCCGGCCCAGTCGGGTCAGCCGCCACACGGTCCGCCACCGCATGGGCCGGCGCGGCCCGCACGGCGTGGCCCAGCCTTCCCGGAACCCGCCGAGCCAGGCCTTCAGGGCCGGGCCCGAGGGACGGCGCAGCAGGGTCAGCGCCATCCACACCCCGAGGTAGGCCGGCACCAGCGGCGCGGGCAGGTTGCGGCGGGCGAGCCAGACGCGGTTGCGGGCGACCATGCGGTGGTACACCGCATGCCGCGAGGGCGCGGTCGTCGGGTGGTACAGCACCATGTCGGACCGGTAGTCGATCATCCAGCCCGCGTCGAGGGCCCGCCATGCCAGGTCGGTTTCCTCGTGCGCGTAGAAGAATGCGTCCGGCAGGGCGCCGACTTCGGCGAAGACCCGGGTCCGCACGGCGTTGGCGCCGCCGAGAAAGGTGGTGACCCGGGAGGAGCGCATCGGGTCGGAGGCACGCAGCCGCGGCACGTGGCGCCGCTGGGTGACCCCGGTGTCCGGGTCGGCGATGCGGAAGCTGATGATGCCGAGTCTCGGGTCCTCGGCGAAGGCCCGGCGGCACAGCTCGGCGGTGTCGTGCCGGGCGAGGAGGCCGTCGTCGTCGAGGAAGAGCAGGATGTCGACGTCGCGACCGGACGGGCCGAAGGCCTCGATGCCGACGTTGCGCCCGCCGGGGATACCCAGGTTCTCGGGCAGCTCGACGGTGCGCACGCCCGCGGGCACCTCGGGCACCGGGGAGCCGTTGCCGACGACGACGACCTCGACCGGGTCGCCTTCCTGCCGGGCGACCGAGTCGAGCAGGGCGCGGAGCTCGTCGGGGCGGTTGCCCATGGTGATGACCACCGCGCCGACCTTGAGCGGGGACGCCACGGCGCTCACCGCAGCCGGCTGGAGGCGAGGATGGACACCAGGTGCAGCACCGTCTGCAGGACGGCGACGCCGGCGAGCACGGCGGTGCCGAGCCGGGTGAAGAACAGGCCGCCCTGGACCGCGTCCAGCACCGCGAGGACCAGGATCAGCAGGGACGCCTCGATGCCGAGGATCAGCCGGTGGAACTTCAGCGCCGCGGCGGCCCTGCGGGCCAGTGCCATGCCGGAGGAGCGCGGCTCGGACGCGGTCTCCTTGACCGGCGGCAGTCCGCCCTGGTGCCGGGCGACACCGACGAGGTCGGTCTCGGCCTTGATCAGGATCGCGCCGAGGGCGGCCAGGGTGCCGAGGAAGGCCCACAGCCAGTCGATCCGCCCGGTGCCCCACAGGTCGGCGGCGCGCAGCCCCAGGCCGACCAGGACCGCGGCGTCGGTCAGGTAGGCGCCGACCCGGTCCAGGTAGACGCCGCCGAGCGAGAACTGCTGCCTCCAGCGCGCTATCTCGCCGTCGACGCAGTCCAGCAGCAGGTACAGCTGCACCATCACCACGCCGAGCACGGCGCCCGCGATCCCGGGCACCAGCAGGGCCGGGAGCGCCAGGACGCCGCAGACGGTCATCAGGTACGTGAGCTGGTTGGGCGTGATCCTGGTGTTGACCAGGTAGCGGTCCACCCGGAGGGAGACCTCGCGCATGTAGAGGCGTCCCCCCCAGTGCTCACCGCTGCGCCGGTCCTTGACCCCCGCGGGGTGCACGACCGGACGTAGTTCAGCTACCGATGGCCTTGACATAGTCGGCGTAGATGTCCTTGATCTGTGGGGTCTTGAGGTCGAGGTGTTCGAGGATCGTGTAGCGGCCGGGCCGGGTCTCCGGCGCGAACTCCACGACCCGGACGAATTCGTCCGTGGTGAAGCCGATGTCCTCCGGCAGCACCGGCAGCCCGTGGCGGCGCAGCACCTCGGCCATGTAGGCCGACTGCTCGTGCGCGCCGCGCAGGTACATCGCGAAGGCCGCGCCCAGTCCGCACTGCTCGCCGTGGCTGGCGGCCCGTTTGGGGAACAGCAGGTCGAAGGCGTGGTTGATCTCGTGGCACGCCCCGGAGGACGGCCGCGAGTCGCCGGACACCGACATCGCGATGCCGCTGAGGACCAGCGCCTCGGCCAGCACCTGCAGGAAGGCGTTGTCGCCGATGCCGCCCGGGTGGCGCAGCACCGCCTCGCCCGCCTGCCGGGCCATGGCGGCGGCCAGGCCGTCGACCTTCTCGCCGTTGACGCGGTGGGACAGCTCCCAGTCGGCCACGGCGGAGATGTTGGACACGGCGTCGCCGATGCCCGAGCGCACGAACCGGGCGGGCGCGTCGCGGACGACGTCGAGGTCGATCACGACCGCGATCGGGTTCGGCACGCCGTAGGAGCCGCGGCCGGCGTCGTTGTCGAGCGTGGCGACCGGGGAGCACAGACCGTCGTGGGCGAGGTTCGTGGGCACGGCGACCAGTGGCAGGCCGACGCGCGCCGCGGCGAACTTGGCGCAGTCGATGATCTTGCCGCCGCCCAGGCCGACGACCGCGTCGTAGTGCCCGGCCTTCATCTCGCCGGCCAGCCGGATCGCGTCGTCGAGGGTGCCGCCGCCGACCTCGTACCAGGTGGCGCCGGGCAGCGAGGGGGCGATCCGCTCACGCAGGCGCGCGCCGGAGCCTCCGCTGACCGCGACGGCGAGCCGGCCGGAGTGGGAGACGCGCTCGTCGGCGAGCACGCACGCCAGGTCGTCGAGGGCACCCGGGCGGATGTCCACGACGACCGGCGAGGGGATGAGCCGGGTCAGTAGCGGCACGCGATCTCCCGTCCCCGGGCGAGATCGTCGTGGTTGTCGATCTCCACCCACGCGACGTCGCCGATCGGCGCGACGTCGATGCGGAAGCCGCGGTTGACCAGTTCCTGGTAGCCGTGCTCGTAGAACTGCTGCGGGTCGGTCTCCCAGACGGTCTTCAGCGCGTCGGCGAGTTCCGGGGCCGCGTCGCCCTCGATGAGGGTGACGCCGATGTACTCGCCGGTGGCCTCGGCGGGGTCCATCAGCTTGGTGATCCGCTGCATGCCCCGGCCGGGGTCGGCGACGACCTTCATCTCCTCGTCGGCCAGGGACTTCACGGTGTCCAGGGCGAGGATGATCCTCTTGCCGTCGCCGCGGGCGGCGAGCAGCGTCTTCTCCACGGAGACCGGGTGGACGGTGTCGCCGTTGGCGAGGATCACGCCGTCCTTGAGGGCGTCACGGCCGCACCACAGCGAGTAGGCGTTGTTCCACTCCTCGGCCTTGTCGTTGTCGATCAGGGTGAGCTTGAGGCCGTACTTGCGCTCCAGGGCCGCCTTGCGCTCGTAGACGGCCTCCTTGCGGTAGCCCACGATGACCGCGGCCTCTGTGAGGCCGATCTCGGCGAAGTTGCCGAGGGTGAGGTCCAGAACCGTCGGTTCGCCCTCTATGCCCGCGGGCCCCACCGGCACCAGCGCCTTGGGCAGGGTGTCGGTGTAGGGGCGCAGACGCCGTCCGGCGCCGGCCGCCAGCACGAGGCCGATCATGCGGGTTCTCCTTCGTCGTGTACGGCGGGCGCGCCTCCGAGGTGGGAGGCCACCCAGAAGCGGATGCTCTCGGCGAGCACCAGCAGGGCGACGGCCACCGCGAGGACCGTGAGCGCGACCTTGAACTGCGCGGCGGTGAGCAGCGCGGCCAGGACGGCGACGAGCAGCGTGCGCCCCTCCTGCCCGCCGATGGCGCGCACCAGCCAGGCCGGGGGCGCTCCGGCGTCGCCGCGGATGCGGTAGACCGTGTCGTAGTGATGGTAGGCGACCGCGGCCACCAGCCCGAACGCCGCGGGAAGGGCTCCGCCCACCCCCGCTTTGGCGGCCAGGGCCAGGACGGTTCCGTACTCCGCGGCGCGGAAGAACGGGGGGACCAGCCAGTCCAGGGCGCCCTTGAGGGGGCGAGCGACGGCGAGAGCGGAGGCGGCGGCGTACACGACGGCGCCGAGGACCGGCCAGGGCCCGCCGAAGCCGGTCAGCGCCGCGGTGGCGACGACGGCGAGGCCGCCGAGGAGGGCGACGGCCGGCGCGGCGCCACCGGGCAGCCGGCGCGCGAGCCCGCCCGCGGCGCCGGCGAGGCCCTCGGCCAGTGGTCCGCTGTCGGCGAGGTCGGCCAGCGCCCGCGCCGCCCGGTCGGTGCGCTGCGTCCTGCGGGCCAGCGAGCGCAGCACACGGCCGGCCGTGGTGTACGCGGCCGCGAAGGCGCAGCCGATCAGCAGCGCGTAGAAGGTGATGCGGGGGGTGGCGACCGCGGTGAGGACGGCGATCATCGCCCACCGTTCGCCGATGGGCAGGACGATCATCCGACGCGCCCAGACCGTCCAGCCGACGCTGTCGAGCCGGTCCGACAGCGCGGCGGTGGGGCCGGCGGCGCCGGTGTCGCCGGCGTTCGCCTCGTTGAAGGAGAAGTCGACCACGTGCCGGCAGGCCTGCAGGACCATCGCGCCCAGGGCGAGGGCCCAGACGTCGTCGCCGCCGCGGGCCGCGCCGAGGGCGAGTCCGGCGTAGTAGGCGTACTCCTTGGCCCGGTCGAAGGTGGCGTCCAGCCAGGCGCCGAGGGTGGAGTACTGCAGCGAGTAGCGGGCCAGCTGACCGTCGGTGCAGTCCAGGACGAACGAGGCGATGAGCAGCACGCCGGCGGCGACGAAGCCGACGCGGGTGCCGGTCGCCGCGCAGCCGGCCGCTATCAGGGCGGTGAGGAGGGACGCCGTGGTGACCTGGTTCGGGGTCAGGCCGCGGCGGGCGCACCAGCGGGCGATGTAGCGCGAGTAGGGGCTGATGAAGAAGGTGGTGAAGAAGCCGTCGCGGGCCTTGACGGCCGACTTCAGACGCACGGCCTCGTCGTCGACGGCGGCGACGGCCTGCCGGGCCTCGTTGCGGGCCTGCGGGTCGGCGGGGACGGCGGCGACCAGGCTGCCCAGTTCGGGACGGTGGACGTCGGCGCCGTCGGCGTCCAGGGCGGCGGCGACGCGGTCGGCGAGGCTCTCGACGGCGGTGAGGGCGTCGCCCTGCTTGAGCGCGGTCGGCAGACCGGTGGCCGTGCCGCCGCCGGCCGAGCTGTCGCGGGCCATCGCCCGGGCCAGGGCCTGCCTGCCGGCCGGCTGGGCGGTCACGGCTCCGGGCACCGCGGCGAGCAGGAAGCGGGGGTCGGTCAGGCCGAGGCGCAGGGCGTGCAGGTGGCCGACGAACCGGGCGTCGACGACGGCGACCCGCTGGCCGGCCGGGACGGCGGCCAGGAGGGCCTCGGCGTCACCGGCGTCGGCGGCGGCCCGCACGTCGAAGCCGAGGGACCGCAGATCGCCCTCGATCGACGATCCGGGGACCGGCTGACCGGTGAGGATGGCGGTCGGCAACCGAACTCACTCCCTGGGTGCCGACGCTGACGCGCCGGTCATGTACATGGTGGGGGTGCCGCATGCCTGTGGCACCCGGGCGGCATGTCGGCAGAGGCTATCGGATGCCGGGAAGCCCGCGTTCACCGCCCGTTCACGGGCTGATCGACACGGTCTGCTGCGGCTGCCGCCGCGGATCATCATCGGTGATCCGGCCGCCTCGCAACAAACTCCGCCGCACACCGGGCATTCCCGGCGACCGCATCCGCCGACAACAACGTGAGGCGGGTGGGTTGCGTGGCCGGCGTCCGCGAGGGCGCCACCCGTGCCCGTGCCGCCCCAGCGGCACGACTGCCCGCGGGAGGGCCTCCCACCGTGCTCCGTGGCAGGGGACGACATCCGCGGGCCCGCCCCCCGCGCACAAGGCACCCCGGGCGGGCGGCCACGCGCTCAGGAGCGCGCGTGGCCGCCCGGTCGCGTCGCGTGCGGCGCGCGCAGGGGCCCCCGGTCGCGTCGTGCGCGCCGCGCGCTGGGTGCGCGGTGGCCCGCCGTGACCCGGCGCCGCCGCGCCCGCACGGCGCGGTGACCGCCGAGGCCCCCGCCGCGGCATAGGGTGGCGGGCATGACATGGCTGATCACTGGCGGAGCCGGATACATCGGGGCGCATGTGGCGCACGTCATGGCCGGGGCCGGCGAGCGCGCCGTCGTGCTCGACGACCTGTCGGCCGGGCGCGCGGCGCGCCTGCCGGAGGGCGTACCGCTGATCCAGGGCTCGTCACTGGACGCGGACCTGCTCAAGCGGGTGCTCGCCGAACACGCGGTGACCGGCGTCGTGCATCTGGCCGCGCGCAAGCAGGTCGCCGAGTCGGTCGCGCAGCCGACCCGGTACTACCAGGAGAACCTGGGCGGCCTCGCCACCCTCCTCGACGCCGTCGCCGAGGCCGGCGTCGGGCGCTTCGTGTTCTCCTCGTCGGCCGCCGTCTACGGCAACCCGGACGTGGACCTCATCACGGAGGACACGCCCTGCGCCCCGGTGAACCCCTACGGCGAGACCAAGCTCGCCGGGGAGTGGCTGGTGCGGGCGGCCGGCCGTGCGCACGGCATCGCCACCGCCTGCCTGCGGTACTTCAACGTCGCCGGCGCCTCCGCCCCCGAACTCGCCGACACCGGGGTGTTCAACATCGTCCCGATGGTCTTCGACCGGCTCGCCCGCGGCGAGGCGCCCCGCGTCTTCGGCGACGACTACCCCACGCCGGACGGCACCTGCGTACGCGACTACATCCATGTCGCCGACCTCGCCGAGGCCCACCTGGCCGCCGTGCGGCGGCTGAGCGGCTCCGGCGCGGCCGGTGACCTCACCCTGAACATCGGCCGCGGCGAGGGCGTCTCGGTGCGCGAGCTGATCTCGGTCATCGGCGAGGTGACCGGCGACCGGCGGCCCCCGGTGGTCGAGGCGCGCCGCCCCGGGGACGCGCCGCGCGCGGTCGCCTCGGCGGAGCGGGCGGCGGCGGAGCTGGGGTGGCGGGCCCGGCGCGGGGTGCCCGAGATGGTGTCCTCCGCCTGGCGGGGCTGGCAGCTGCACCGCGGCGCCTGACCGTGCGCATGCCCTGACCTGCGGGCGGGCACCTGCCGGGACGCTCGTTCTTTCCGCAGGTCAGGGCAGATGACAACGGTGTTCAGTGCCGCGTTGCCGCAGCCGTGCCGCCCGTAGTTGACTGTGGTTCCGGAGGCACACAGGAGGGTCACATCGCATGGGCGCCGGTCACGACCACGGGCACGCGCACGGCGCGGCCGTCATCAGGACGGCCGCCGCCGCCCACCGCGGCCCCCTGCGCGTCGCGCTCTCGATCACACTCACCGTGATGGTGGTGGAGGTCGTCGGCGGCATGCTGGCGGACTCCCTCGCGCTCGTCGCGGACGCCGCGCACATGGCGACCGACGCTCTCGGTCTCGGCATGGCGCTGCTCGCCATCCATTTCGCGAACCGGCCGCCGAGCCGGCACCGCACCTTCGGCTACGCGCGTGCCGAGATCCTCGCCGCGCTGGGCAACTGTCTGCTCCTGCTGGGCGCCGGCGGCTACGTGCTGGTCGAGGCGGTTCGGCGGTTCCTCACCCCGGCCGGGACCGAGGGCGGCCTGATGATCGTGTTCGGCGCGATCGGCCTGATCGCGAACTCGGTCTCCCTGCTGCTGCTGATGCGCGGCCAGAAGGAGAGCCTGAACGTGCGCGGCGCCTTCGTCGAGGTGGCCGCGGACGCGCTCGGCTCGCTGGCCGTGCTGATCTCGGCGACGGTGATCCTGCTCACCGGCTGGCAGGCCGCCGACCCGATCGCCTCCCTCGCCATCGGCCTGATGATCGTGCCCCGTACGGTCAGGCTGCTGCGCGAGACGCTGGACGTCCTGCTGGAGGCGGCCCCGAAGGACATCGACATGGCGGACCTACGGGCCCACATCCTGGGGCTGGACGGCGTCGAGGACGTCCACGACCTGCACGCGTGGACGATCACCTCCGGTCTGCCGGTGCTGTCGGCGCACGTGGTGGTCAGTTCCGAGGCCCTGAACGCGATCGGTCACGAGAAGATGCTGCACGAGCTGCAGCACTGCCTCGGCGACCACTTCGACGTGGAACACTGCACCTTCCAGCTGGAGCCGGGCGGCCACGCGGAGCACGAGGCCGGCCTGTGCCACTGAGCGCCCCGCACGCGTCCCCGCGTCCGGCGCAGGACATGCGGGAGTGCCGGGAAGTGCCGGGAGTGCCGGATTCGTACGGCAGACTTGGGACTCGAGGACCGATGCGAAGGATGGGTATGCCGATCACACCTGCCACCGCGACGCACAGCTCGTCGAACGGCACCGTTGACACGATCATGCTGGAACTGGTCGACGAGAACGGTGTGACGGTCGGCACCGCGGAGAAGCTCGCCGCCCACCAGCCACCGGGACAGCTGCACCGCGCCTTCTCCGTGTTCCTCTTCGACGAGCGCGGCCGGCTGCTGCTGCAGCAGCGGGCGCTGGGCAAGTACCACTCCCCCGGCGTGTGGTCCAACACCTGCTGCGGTCACCCCTACCCCGGTGAGTCGCCGTTCGCGGCGGCGGCCCGGCGGACGTACGAGGAGCTGGGGGTCTCCCCGTCGCTGCTCGCCGAGGCGGGCAGGGTCCGCTACAACCACCCGGACCCCGAGTCGGGCCTGGTGGAGCAGGAGTACAACCACCTCTTCGTCGGCCTGGTCCAGTCCCCGCTGCGGCCCGACGCCGACGAGGTCGGGGACACGGCGTTCGTGACCGCCGCCGAGCTGGCCGAGCGGCACGCCCGGGACACCTTCTCGACCTGGTTCCTCACCGTGCTGGACGCCGCCCGTCCGGCGGTCAGGGAACTGACGGGGCCGTCCGCCGGCTGGTGAGCCCGGGCCCCGGCCTGCCCGGCGGGCGGTGCTACGGGGCCTAACCGAGGGGCAGGGCGGCCCAGATGACCTTGCCGCCGCTCGTCGTGTGCTCGACGTCGCACACCCCGCCCGCCTCCCCGGCGATCTCCCGCACCAGGAGCAGTCCCCGCCCCCCGGTCCGGGCGTGGTCGGCCTCCAGGGCGGTGGGGCGGTAGGGGTGGTTGTCCTCGACGGCCACCCGCACCCACTCGGCGCCGACGGCGACCTCCACGGCGAGCATCGGCGACAGCAGCGCCGCGTGCCGTACGGCGTTCGTGACCAGCTCGGAGACGATCAGCAGCAGGCCGTGCACCAGGTCGTCGGACGCCGGCACCCCCTGCCGCCGCAGCAGGTCCCGCACGGCGTGCCGGGCCTGCGGGACCGAGGCGTCGACGGCGGGTGCGGTGAACCGCCAGACTCCCTCGTAGGGGGCCGGACCGGGCGTCCGGTCGTGTCGTAGTGCCCCCGCGCCGCGCTCTGGGCGCGGGTCGTCCCCGCGCCCGTGGTCTTCCATCGTCCGGTCGCCACCCTCGCGCTCGATTGTCACCACACGTCGAGTGTTGGTAACGCGGTCCTGCCCGCCCGGTCACTGAACACAAGTCAGCTGGTTTAGAGCGCTTTGTGACCGGCTGCGTATGACGCCGGCACGGGAAGGACCGCTCCTGTCCCGCCCGGGCCGTGTTCGGGAACTCATCGGGTGATACGGGTTCCCGAAGGGGCGCCGGCGCCACGAGGGGGGAGCCGCGCCGGGCGCCCTCGGGCGTCCGGCGATCCCGTCCGGCCCTCCGCGCCCGGCCGCGACGCGAATGACCGGACTGCTGTTCCGTTCGGGGTTCTCAGGCGGTCCGGTCGGCGACCATGCCCACGATGCGCCGGCCGCCGGTGCCGGTGGCGATCAGACCGAGCCCGTCGAACAGCAGCGCGAGGGAGATGAAGCAGCCGATGACGTACTGGCTGCTGCTCGGCCAGCTCATCAGGACCAGGATCCCCAGCAGCAGGTCGAAGGCGCCCAGCAGCAGCGTCCAGCCGAACTGGGGGCCGCGCACGACCAGCGACCCCACCAGCCGGAACAGCCCGGCGGTGAGGAAGAGCAGGGCGGCGAACATGGTCAGCGCCTCGGCCGCCGCGTGGGGTCTGCTGATGACCACCACGCCCGCGGCGAGGTTCAGGGCCGCGACGATGACGCCCAGCCAGAGAAAGTTCGAGCCCCGCGCCTGCACCGCGTGCAGCAGCCCCACCAGCCCGCCGACCAGCAGCAGCCAGCCGAACAGCAGCATCGAGGTCAGGGTGACGGCGGCGGCGTAGACCAGACCGACGACCCCGGCGAGCACCAGGACCACGCCGAGCACGGCCAGCCAGCCGAAGCTGCGCCGCATCTGCGCCGTCTCGCTCCGGTTCCGGCGCTTGGTGAACCTGGCCATCAGCGCCTCCTCATGACCGTCCGCTTCGCCACTGTTCTTGTTCTGACTCCCCTTTTGCCACCGTGTCGTAACTCTCCCCCGCACCTTCTTGATCAAACGATCGGCCGGGCGGATAGCATCCGTCGCATGGAGCCGCAGCTGCTGCACGACGTCACCGACTCGGTCGCCACCGTCGTCGTCCACCATCCGGCCAAGCGCAACGCGATGACGGCCGGCATGTGGGGGGCGCTGCCGCCGCTGCTGGAGTCCCTGGCCGCCGATCCCGGCGTACGGGCGCTGGTGCTCACCGGGGAGGGTGGCACGTTCTGCGCCGGGGCCGACATCTCGACGCTCCAGGGCTCGCCCGGCGAGGCGCAGCGCCTCGCGGTGCTGGCCGAGGAGGCGCTGGCCGCGTTCCCCAAGCCGACCCTGGCGGCGGTGCGCGGGCACTGCGTGGGCGGCGGCGCACAGCTCGCCGCGGCCTGCGATCTGCGGTTCGCCGAGGCCGGCGCGCTGTTCGGGGTGACACCGGCGAAGCTCGGGATCGTCTATCCGGCTTCCTCCACCCGGCGGCTGGTGTCCCTGGTGGGTCCGGCCACCGCCAAGTACCTCCTGTTCTCCGGCGAGTTGATCGGCGCCGAGCGGGCACTCACCGCCGGCCTGGTCGACGAGGTGCTGCCCGAGGGCCGGTTCGACGAGCGGGTCGCTCAGTTCACGCGCGTCCTGGTCTCCCGTTCGCAGCTGACGCAGGCCGCGGCGAAGGAGTTCGTGGACGGCCGCACGGACCGGGACGCCCACTGGGCGGAGCAGGCGTGCGGCAGCGCGGACACCGCGGAGGGCGTCGCCGCCTTCCTGGAGCGCAGGCAGCCGCACTTCACGTGGACGGCGCCGGCTGCGCGGTGTGCGACATCCCGTGGGTCGCTCTGAGCCTCGCTGAGTCCCCGGCCTCGCGGCCAGGAGGTGCGAGGCACGGAAACCTCTCCCTTGAGGCCGTGGGCCTCCTGGTTCGTTTCCGGAGTTCACGGCGTACTACGCGCGCCTCCTCGACCGCCCCGACGACGTCGAGCTTCGCCGCCGGCTGGCGACTCGGCTGGAGAGCGTGAACGACCCACGCAGAGAGCGATGCCTCCGGCTGCTCGCAGTGGTCAACGGCTGGCCGGCCCCGGAGAGCCTGGCTCCGGTGTTCGATTGGTCCGTCCGGGCTCTGCGCGTTCGGACACAGCAATGACGGGGCGGTCGCAAGGCTGCATGGGGCGGACGCGGCTGGCGTCGGGTGAAAACGCCGCCGCATACGATCGGTTGATAAGTACCCAGGTCGTACTTCAGGTGGCCGCGCCGCCGGTCTCTCCCGCTCTCGGCAAGATTCTGGCAATCGTGCGGGAGGCGGACGGTCGGGTGCAGGTCAGGGCGGTTGGCGAGCGGCTGGGCCTGGACGCGTCGGTGCGCGGCAGGCTGGAGCCGCTGCGGGCGAAGATGACCGAGCTCGCCGACCGCGGCTGGCTGCACAAGCGCCCTGACGGGCGGTTCACCGCCCGTCCACAGCCGGGCGGGGCCGGGTGCCTGCAATCGTCATCCGACAAGACGCGCCCGATTCCCAGCCTTGACGTATTCCGATATAGGAATATGATCGCTGCCATGGCACGAGCAGCGACGACGTCGGACGCGTTCAACGCGATCGCCGAGCCGCAGCGCCGGGACATTCTGGCGCTGCTGCGGGCGGGTGAGCGGCCGGTGACCGACCTGGCCGAGGAGCTGGGGATGAGCCAGCCGCGGGCGTCCAAGCACCTGCGGGTGCTCCGGGAGGTGGGGCTGGTCCGGGTCCGCGGGGCGGGCAAACAGCGCCTCTACGGCCTGGACGCCCGCGGGCTGCGGCCGGTCCACGAGTGGGTCGGCGGATTCGAGCGGTTCTGGAACGGGAGTTTCGACCGGCTGGACACCTACGTGCAGGACCTCAAGCAGACACGGCAGGAGGAATGACCGATGGCAGGGGCAAGGCAAGAAACGGGGGCGGAGCCGGCGACCGCCGACCGGGAGATCGTGATCTCCCGGGTCATTGATGCCCCGCGGGAGCTGGTGTTCGAGGCGTTCACCGAGGTGCGGCACCTGTCGCGGTGGTGGGGTCCGGAGGGGTTCACCACCACCACGCGGTCCTTCGAGTTCCGCGAGGGCGGGGAGTGGGACTTCGTGCTGCACGGGCCGGACGGGACCGACTACTCCGAATGGATCCGCTGGCTGCGGATCGCCCCGCCGGAGCGGATCGAGCTGCTGCACGGTGAGTCCCGCGACGACCCGAACGCCTTCGAGTCGGTTTTGACCTTCGCGCCGGACGGCGCGGCGACCCGGATCGTGATGCGCACGGTGTTCCCCACCAAGGAACTGCGCGACGAGGCGATCGAGAAGTACCACGCGATCGAGGGTGGCCGGCAGACCCTGAACAGCCTGGCGGCCTACGTCGCCGACCTCGTGCGGAAGGGGGCTGAGGGCTGATGGCCGGGAAGGTGTTCTTCAGCGTGTCGATGTCGCTGGACGGGTTCATCGCGCCCGGGTCCCTCGGGGACTTGATGGGGCGGCAGTGGATGGACCTGCAGCAGTGGATCTTCCCGCAGCGGTTCTTCCGGGAGAACCTGAAGCTGGGCGAGGGCGGCGAGGAGGGGCGCGACAACGACATCGTGCGGGAGACGTTCGAGCGCACCGGCGCGAGCGTCATGGGCAAGCGCATGTTCGACGCCGGCGAGCAGATGTGGCCGGAGGCGGCGCCGTTCCACACTCCGGTCTTCGTCGTGACGCACACCAAGCGTGACCCCTGGGAGCGGCCGGGCGGGACCACCTTCCACTTCGTCAACGACGGCATCGAGACGGCGCTCGACCAGGCCCGCCAGGCCGCCGGCGACCGCGACGTCCGTATCGCGGGCGGCGGCGCGACGATCCTGGAGTACGTGAACGCCGGCCTGATCGACGAGTTCTCGATCGCACTGACGCCCGTGCTGTTCGGCTCCGGAATCCGCCTGTTCGAGGGCGTGGACGCGTCCAGGGTCGCGCTCGAGCCGGTCCGTTCGGAGCCGTCGTCGCGGGTGACGCACCTGACCTACGCCGTGCACAGACGGTAGCCCCGCCACGTCCGCGACAGTCGCCGCCTTGGCCGGAACGGTGGTGACCATGCTGAACCAAGTAGCCGTCCTGTCCGACATCCACGCAGTCCTGCCCGCTCTGAAAGCCGTGCTGGCCGAGCCGGACGTGAGCGCCGCCGACCGCATCGCGCTGACCGGTGACACCACCGCCGGCCCGCCGCGGTCACTCACCCTGCCCGTGCACGGTCTGGGAAAGGTGTTCTTCTGCCACGCGACTCCCCGAAACGACGAAGAGGTTGTCCTGGTCGACTCACGCCTCGACCGCTGGGCGGAAGGTCCTCAAAAGCGTCGAGGACCTGGTAGAGGGTCAGGCCGGTGTGGGGACTGTACTGGCGGGCCACCCCGACCGACGTCTTGCCGCACTTGGGGAACGACACATCATCGATCACCCACACCCCGGGCATGACAACTTCGGACAGCCGCTCGGCGATCCGCTGTCTGACGGGCAGCGGATCCCACGGCGACTGGTTCACGAACTGCTGGAGGGCGGACCCGCCGGGTCCCGAAGTCCTCGAACACGATCCGCGCCGGTTGCCGACAGCCGGTTACGCGCGGGCGTTGGCACCCCGTACGACCGGGAGCCCCCGGACGGGGTAGACGGAGCAGCGATCTGGCCGTGAGATACCGCGAAGGTGGCGCTGATGCAGTTCGACGACGACGCCGGTCTGGACACCAGCGAGGTGCAGGACATCCGGGGCAGCCGCATTCCCGGTGGCGGGGCCACCATCGGCGGCGGCATCGTCGGCCTGGTGATCCTGGTGGTGGGGCTGGTGCTCGGGATCGGTCCCGGTCAGCTGGGGCTGTCCTCCGGCGGTGAGGATCCCGCACCGGCCGCGTCCTCCGCCGGCGAGGTCCAGCGGTCGTGCCGCACCGGCAGGGACGCCAACACCCGGGAGGACTGCCGCATCGTGGCGGTGGTCAACAGCGTGCAGGACTACTGGAGCGAGGAGTTCGGGCGCGGCCGGGGCGCCTACGCCGAGGCGCCGACGGTGTTCTTCAGCGGGCGCGTGGGGACGGCGTGCGGGACCGCGACCTCCGCCGTCGGTCCGTTCTACTGCCCCGGCGACCGCAAGGTCTACCTCGACCTGGACTTCTTCGGCGAGCTGCGCACGAAGTTCGGGGCGAGCGGCGGGCCCTTCGCGCAGGCCTATGTCGTGGCGCACGAGTACGGGCACCACGTCCAGGACCTCGCGGGGGCGCTGGGGAGGTCCCAGGACGGGCGGACCGGCGCCGGCAGCGCCTCGGTCCGGACGGAGCTGCAGGCCGACTGCTACGCGGGCGTGTGGGCGCAGCACGCCACCACGGCCCCGGACGAGTCCACGGGCAGGCCGCTGATCACGAGTCTCACGGACGCCGACATCCGGGACGGGCTGGACGCGGCGGCGGCCGTCGGCGACGACCGGATACAGGAGAGGTTCCAGGGCCGGGTGGACCCCGAGACCTGGACGCACGGCTCGGCCGAGCAGCGGCAGCAGTGGTTCGACCGGGGGTTCCGCACTGGTGACATGGCCCGGTGCGACACTTTCCACTGAGCCGCGGACCGCACGGCACTGCCCGCACGGCACCGGCCCGCACAGTGCGGGGCCGGAGAGCGCCGCAGAGCTGGGAGCAGGCGCGCGACGGGCGCGGGACACGTTCCACACCGCCAGAACCGGCCGGACGACCAAGGGGGTCGGCAGTGTTCCGTGCCATCGCCGGCTCACCGCGTCAGATGGGCGGAGCCGTCGCCACGGTGGTGACGCTCCCGCCCCGGGCCAGGGCGCGGCTCTTCGACGGGGCCTCGGCGCATGGCGGGGCCCGAACCGCGCGCGGCGGGGCGACACGCGGCGGCGGGGGCCCGTGGGCAGGGCTCCCGCCCCGCCGGTAGCCGCCCTGGTCCGCTTCTGTCGGTCCCGCCTGCCACAATTGCCGCGCAACCGGAAGTGAGAAGGCGGTACGGGATCGTGACGACACCCCTCGTAGGGTCCATCGAAAGCAGGATCGCCGAGGAACTCGGCGTACGGGAGCGGCAGGTCAAGGCCGCCGTGGAGCTGCTCGACGGCGGTTCGACGGTGCCCTTCATCGCCCGTTACCGCAAGGAAGCGACCGAGATGCTCGACGATGCGCAGCTGCGCACGATCGAGGAGCGGCTGCGCTATCTGCGGGAGTTGGAGGAGCGACGCACGGCGGTCCTGGAGTCGGTGCGCGAGCAGGGCAAGCTCACCGCGGAGCTGGAGGCGCAGATCCGCGGCGCCGAGACGAAGGCGCGCCTGGAGGACGTCTACCTGCCGTTCAAGCCGAAGCGGCGGACCAAGGCGCAGATCGCCCGCGAGGCGGGCCTGGAGCCGCTGGCCGAGGGTCTCCTCGCGGACCGGACGGTCCAGCCGCTCGCCGCGGCGGCCGCATTCGTCGACGCCGACAAGGGCGTCGCCGATCCGCAGGCGGCGCTCGACGGCGCCCGCGCGATCCTCACCGAGCGGTTCTCGGAGGACGCCGACCTGATCGGCGAGCTGCGTGAGCGCATGTGGGTGCGCGGGCGGCTGGCCGCGAGGGTGCGGGAGGGCAAGGAGGAGGCGGGCGCCAAGTTCGCCGACTACTTCGACTTCGCCGAGCCCTTCACCGAGCTGCCCTCGCACCGGATCCTCGCGATGCTGCGCGGTGAGAAGGAGGAGGTGCTCGACCTCGTCCTGGAGCCGGAGGAGCCCACGGACGGCCCGTCGTCGTACGAGGGGATCGTGGCGCACCGCTTCGGCATCGCCGACCGCGGCCGCGCCGCCGACAAGTGGCTGCTGGACACCGTCCGCTGGGCCTGGCGCACCCGCATCCTCGTCCACCTCGGCATCGACCTGCGGCTGCGGCTGCGCACGGCGGCCGAGGACGAGGCGGTCAACGTCTTCGCGGCGAACCTGCGGGACCTGCTGCTCGCGGCGCCGGCCGGCACCCGCGCGACGCTGGGCCTGGACCCCGGTTTCCGCACCGGCGTGAAGGTGGCCGTGGTGGACGCGACCGGCAAGGTCGTCGCCACGGACGTCGTGTACCCGCACGTCCCGGCCAACAAGTGGGACGAGGCGATCGCCAAGCTGGCACGCCTGGCCGGGGAGCACGCCGTCGAGCTGGTCGCCATCGGCAACGGCACGGCCTCCCGCGAGACCGACCGGCTCGCCGCCGAGCTCATCGCGAGGCACCCGGAGCTGCGGCTCACCAAGGTGATGGTGTCGGAGGCCGGCGCCTCGGTGTACTCCGCGTCCGCCTACGCCTCCCGGGAGCTGCCGGACATGGACGTGTCGCTGCGCGGCGCGGTCTCCATCGCGCGCCGGCTGCAGGACCCGCTGGCCGAGCTGGTGAAGATCGACCCCAAGTCGATCGGTGTCGGCCAGTACCAGCACGACCTGTCCGAGGTGAAGCTGTCCCGCTCACTGGACGCCGTGGTCGAGGACTGTGTGAACGGCGTCGGCGTGGACGTCAACACGGCCTCGGTGCCGCTGCTGTCCCGCGTCTCCGGCATCACCTCGTCGCTGGCCGAGAACATCGTGGCGCACCGGGACGCGAACGGGCCGTTCACCTCCCGGTCGGAGTTGAAGAAGGTGCCGCGGCTCGGCCCGAAGGCGTTCGAGCAGTGCGCGGGCTTCCTCCGGATCCGCGGCGGCGACGACCCGCTGGACGCCTCCAGCGTGCACCCCGAGGCCTACCCCGTCGTGCGACGCATGGTGAAGACCACCGGCGAGCAGGTGGCCTCCCTCGTCGGCAACACGCCGGTGCTGCGCTCGCTCAGGCCGGCCGACTTCGTGGACGACACCTTCGGTCTGCCCACGGTCACCGACATCCTCAGGGAGCTGGAGAAGCCGGGGCGCGACCCGCGGCCCGCCTTCCGGACGGCCACCTTCAAGGAAGGCGTCGAGAAGATCTCCGACCTGTCCGCCGGGATGGTGCTGGAGGGCGTCGTCACCAACGTCGCCGCGTTCGGCGCCTTCGTGGACGTCGGCGTCCACCAGGACGGCCTGGTGCACGTCTCGGCCATGTCGAAAACGTTCGTGAAGGACCCGCGCGACGTGGTCAAGCCCGGCGACATCGTCAAGGTGAAGGTGCTCGACGTCGACATCCCGCGCAAGCGGATCTCGCTCACCCTGCGCCTGGACGACGAGGCCGCCCCCCAGGCCGGGCAGGACGCCGGCGCCGAGCGGCGACGGCGCGGCGGGCGCCCGCCGCAGCAGCGCCAAGGCCGCGGCGGCGGTGGCGGTGGCGGCCGCGGCGACGGTGGCGGCGGCTCACGCCAGGCGCCCCCCGCCAACAGCGCCATGGCCGACGCGCTGCGCCGCGCGGGCGTCGTACTTCCGGTCGCAGATGAAGTTGTCGGTGGCGCCGGTGTCCTTCGGGGTCGCCGGGCGTGCGGCACA
>NZ_JBSFNN010000087.1:0-30024 GCF_053587115.1 Streptomyces sp. NPDC003697 | reverse complement strand
CCCGGTGTCTCCCAGGGTGAGGTGCTCACCTCGATGACCCTCTTCACGCTGCTCTACGCGATCCTCGCCGTCGTCGAGGAGAAGCTGCTCGTGAACACCGCCGACCCAGCGGACGACGTCCGGATCGTCCAGGTCGTGCACCGTTATCCCGAACGCGGCGGCGGCCTCGAGGACGTCGATGACGGTCTTCGCCTCCCCGACCACCTGACCGTCGATCTCCACGACCCGGAACGGCGGGTCGCCCGGTTGCACCCCGAGCACCAGGATCCGTGGACGGGACATGTGCGGGCTCGCGACTTCGGTCATGCCATACAGCCTAGAACGGGACACACCCGGACGAAATTCTCAGCGCCGCCGCTCGGAGTCACCGCTCCAGAAGGTCCAGTACGGCCGCCTCGACGGCCCCCTGCGTGGCCGGCCGGCCAAAGTCACCGTGCTCCCCCAGCAGGGTGAGCGCGGCAGCGATCGTCTCGCCCTCCTCGAACAGCTCGAACACCTTCGGGTCGATGTAGGAGGAGCGGCACACCGCGGGCGTGTTGCCGAGGTAGCGGCTGACCTCACGGACCGCCCGGGTGATCTGCCGGCGCCGGGCCGCGACTGTCGCACGGGCCTCCTCGGTGGTCACGGAGACCGCCACGGCCGCCAGCACGGTGGCGTGCCAGGTGCGGAAGTCCTTGGCGGTGATCTCGGTCCCCGCGAGTGTGCGCAGCGCGTCGTTCAGGTCGTGTCCGTGCAGGTCGTGCCAGGCGCCCCGGTCCCAGTACACGAGCAGCCGCTCCCCTCCGCGCCGACGCCGCAGCAGGGCCCGCACGACGGCGTGCGCCTCCTCGTCCACCAGTGCCCGTACGAGCTCGACGCCGCCCTTGGCCGGGAAGGAGAACGCGATCTCGCCGTGGTCGCAGGTGACGTGCTCGCGCAGCATCGTGGTCAGGCCGTAGGTCTCGCTCTTCTCGGTGTGCCGGTCGCTGCCGATGCGGAAGAAGCCGAGATCGAGCAGGCGCACGGCGCAGGCGGTGACGCGGTCGCGGCTCAGGCCCTGGCCCGCGAGGCCGGCCGCCACCCGCGAGCGCAGGTCGGGCAGGGCATGGGCGACCCGCCGTACGTGCTCGTGCTTGGCCTGGTCCTGCTGGGCGCGGAACGCCTCGTGGTACAGGTACTGGCGACGCCCGGCGTCGTCCGTGCCGACGGCCTGGAGGTGCCCGTTGGGCCAGGGGCATATCCACACCTGGCGCCAGGCGGGCGGGATGGTCAGGGCTCGGATCCGGTCGAGCTCGCCGGGGTCGCTGAGCGTCTCGCCGTGGGTGTCCAGGTAGCGGAAGCCGCGACCGCACCGCACGCGGGTGAAGCCGGGGCGCTCGCACGAACAGGTGCGCAGTCTCATCCGGTGCCCCGCTCAGGGACGGCGCCAGTCGTCGCCGGTCAGGTGCGACCCGGCCATCGGGCCCATGCGCAGCATGCCGCCGTCGACGCTCCAGGAGGCGCCGGTGACGTAGGAGGCGTCGGCACCGGTGAGGAAGGCGATGACGGCCGCGACCTCGCGGGCGTCGCCGGGACGGCCGAGGGGGACGCCGGGGCGGTGCTCGGTGTGGACGTCCGTGTCCTCCTGGCCGGTCATCGGGGTGGCGATCTCGCCGGGCGCCACGGCGTTGACGGTGATGCCGTGCTCGGCCAGTTCCAGGGCCATGACCTGGGTGAGCAGTCCGAGACCGCCTTTGGCCGCGCAGTACGGGGCTGCTCCGACGCGCGGCTGGTGCTCGTGCACGGACGTCACGTTGACGATGCGGCCGCCGTCGCCCTGCCGGATCATCCGCCGGGCCGCCTTCTGGGAGCACAGGAACGGGCCGACGAGGTCGACGTCGAGGACCTGGCGCATGTCGTCCAGCCCCAGGTCGAGGAAGGGCGTGGCGGTGCCCGTGCCGGCGTTGTTGACCAGTACGTCGATGCGGCCGAGCTCCTCGGACAGGGCGTCGACGGTGTCCGCGGCCGCGGGCAGCCCGGTGAGGTCCATGGGGGCGACGGCGGCCCTGCGCCCCTTGGAGCGGACCTCCGCGGCGGTCTCCTCGGCGCCCTTCTCGTCGCTGTGCCAGGTGATGCCGACGTCCATCCCCGCCTCGGCCAGGCGGACGGCGGTGGCGCGTCCGATGCCGGAGTCGGCGCCGGTGATCACGGCCACCCGGGATGCGGAGAGGGCGGACATGAGGGAACCTCCTGGATGCCGTAGCGCTTACGGATGGGCCTCGCCAGTACCCGGGCGCGCACCGGGCAAACCGTATTCCCGGTTACCGCCGGAAACACGGTTCCCGGTCGCCGCCGGGCGCCCGGCGCGGCTCCTTCCCGGGTCGTCCCGCCGGGACGGCTCGCCGGGCACGCCTCGCCCGCGGCGCGCGGGGCGGCTCGTGCCGTGCGACGGGTTGCGGGGTGGGGAACCCTGGAGGCGGAGGTGGTGATGGACCCCGTCGAGGCACTGGACCGGATCGCCTTTCTGCTGGAGCGCTCCCAGGCGCCCACCTACCGTGTGCGCGCCTTCCGCACGGCGTCCCGGACGCTGGCGGAACTGCCCGCCGGCGAGGTGGCCGCACGCGCGTCCAGCGGGCGGCTGGAGTCGCTGAAGGGCGTCGGCCCGAAGACCGCGCAGGTCGTCCGGGAGGCACTGGCCGGGCAGGTGCCCGGTTACCTGCGCAGGCTGCAGGACGAGGCCCGGGAGCCGCTCGCCCGGGGCGGAGAGGAGCTGCGGTCGCTCATCCGCGGCGACTGCCATCTGCACTCCGACTGGTCGGACGGCGGCAGCCCGATCGAGGAGATGGGCCGGACGGCGGCCGGCCTCGGCCACGAGTGGGCGGTGCTGACGGACCACTCCCCCCGTCTGACGGTGGCGCGAGGCCTGTCCCCGGAGCGGCTGCGCGAGCAGCTCGCGGTGGTGGCGGAGCTGAACGAGACCTGGGCTCCCTTCCGTCTGCTGACCGGCATCGAGTGCGACATCCTCGACGACGGCTCCCTCGACCAGGAACCCGAGCTGCTCGAACAGCTCGACGTCGTCGTCGTGTCGGTGCACTCCAAGCTGCGGATGGACGCCGACGCGATGACGCGCCGCATGGTGGCCGCCGTCCGCAGCCCGCACTCCGACGTCCTCGGCCACTGCACGGGCCGGCTGCTCACCGGGCGCGGCCGGCCCGAGTCGGTCTTCGACGCCGGCGAGGTGTTCGCCGCCTGCGCCGAGACGGGGACGGCCCTGGAGATCAACAGCCGCCCCGAGCGCCTGGACCCGCCCCGGCGGCTGCTGCGCCAGGCCGTCGAGGCGGGGGTGCTGTTCTCCGTCGACACCGACGCGCACGCGCCGGGCCAGCTGGACTGGCAGATCCTCGGCTGTGCGCGGGCGGAGGAGTGCGGGGTGCCGGCGGACCGTGTGGTCACCACGTGGCGCATGGAGGACCTGCTGGCCTGGACCCGGGAGCGCCGGACGCCGTCCGGAGTGGCGAGCGCCTGACGTGGTACCCGGGGACACCCAGGGACGAGAGGAAGGACCCCGGATGGACCGTGCCGCCGTGTTCGACGTCGACGGAACCCTTGTCGACACCAATCACCTCCACGTGGTCAGCTGGTGGGAGGCCTTCCGGCAGGCGGGGCACCGGGTGACCATGCACGCCGTCCACCGCTCGGTGGGTCTGGGCTCCACCGACCTGATCGCCCACCTGCTGGGCGAGGACCGCGACGCGGACCAGGACGCCGAGCTCAGTGCCGCGCACAAGGCGCTGTACGGCCAGTACTTCGACCGGCTGCCCGCCCTGCCGGACGCGGGCCGGCTGCTGCGGCAGCTGCACCGCAACGGCTGGAAGGTGGTCCTGGCCACCTCGGCGAGCGGCCGGGAGCTCAGCGCGCTGCGCCGCGCCATCGACGCGGACGACGTCATCAGCGCCACCGCGAGCGCCGACGACGTCGAGGAGGGCAAGCCCGCGCCCGAGCCGGTCGAGCACGCCCTGCGGCTCGCGGGGGTCCCCGCCGAGCGGGCCGTGTTCGTGGGCGACACCGTCTGGGACATGCAGGCCGGCAGCCGTGCCGGCGTGCGCTGCGTAGGTGTGCTGTGCGGCGGCATCCCGCGCGAGGACCTGGAGAAGGCGGGCGCGGAGAGGGTCTACGACGACCCCGCGCACCTGCTGGCGTCGCTGGCGGACAGCCCGCTGGCCTGAACGTGGGGCAGGTCACCGGCTTGGACCCCCCTGGCCCCGGGATACCCGGCACGGCATGACGCGTGTGAGCGAGGCTGTGGGAGAGAACGTGGAGGACGGTGACGGCGGTGCCGTGACCGGCGGCAGGAGCCCGGCGGGGGCGGTGCGCCGGGAGGCGCAGGCGGTCGGCCGGGCGGTCCGGTCCGTGCGGCGTGGGCCGGGCCGGGAGCGGGACCTGTTCGTGCAGTCGCTGAAGGCCGCGGCCGCGGCACTGCTCGCCTGGCTCGTCGCGCGGGTCTGGCTCGACGACCCGATGGCCCTGATGGCCCCCTGGGCGGCGCTGGTCCTCGTCCAGGCCACGGTGTACAGCTCGCTGCGGCAGGCGGTCCAGCAGCTGGGGGCGATCTGCGCGGGGACGCTGCTCGCGTCGGCGACGCAGGCGGCCACGGGCGACACCCTGGTCGCCCTGGCCGTGTGCCTGCCCGTGCTGATGCTGCTGTCGAACTGGTCCCGCTTCGGCGACCAGGGCATCTACGGCGCCACGACGGCCGTGTTCACCCTGGCCTCGGGCAGTGTGCCGGTGTCCGCGGTGGGCCACCGGGTGGGCCAGGCGGCGCTGGGCGCGGTGATCGGCGTGACGGTGAACGCGTTCGTCCTGCCGCCGATCCATCTGCGGGACGTCAGGGAGAACCTCGCGGCGCTGGCACGGGAGGCCGGAGACGTCCTGTGCGCGATCGCGGAAGGCCTGCGCGAGGGGGACTGGGACGCGGACACCGCGGCGGACTGGTCGCGCCGCTCGTCGGGGATCGAGCACCGCCTTCAGGCGGTGCACTCGGCCCGCCGCTGGAGCCGAGAGAGCCTGCGGCTGACGCACCGGCCGCTGCGCGCGCTGCGGCGCCTTCCCACCGATGTGCCGCCGGAGGCGGAGGACGAGCGGTGGAGCCGCGTGACCGGCCACGTCAGGGCCCTGACCCGGACACTGGAGGTCGCGGTCGACGACGCCCGAACGCCACAGCCGCCCGCCGCCGAGGAGCTGCGGACGTACGCGGACCTGCTGAGGCTGATCGCGAACGCCTGCCACGCGGAGAGCGGCCGTCTGCAGGGGTCGGACGCCCACCACCCGCAGGGCGGGACGGAGACGGCGATGTGGGAGCTGCGCGGGCGGCTGGAGTCCGGGCTGCGTGAGCCGGCGCAACGGGAGGCCACCCGGGCGACGGTCCTCGGGTCCCTGCTGCTGCAGGCGGAGAACCTGTGGGCGGAGGTGGTCACCCCGGCCTCCGCCGGGGGTGACGCAGGTCACGGCGGAGACGGGTGTTCGACGGAACACCAGCCGGTGGTTTCCCGTTGAACCGTCCGTGGGTGCGGATGGGACAGTGTCCCCGGGCCTCACCTATTGCCCACAGGGACGATCGTTCGGCTGAAGCCCTGTGGAGCGTCTCGCCGCGAGGCGACCGCCATGCGTGCCCACCTTGACCGCCCCGACCGCGATCCCCCCGTCCGGTCGGGGCTTTCTCATGCCCTCGCGCATCTCCAGGCGCCGGGCGCCCGGCATCTTCCGCACGCCGGGCTGCCGTCCACGCACCGCGCGCGGGCCGGGTCGCGCTTGACCTGGAGTGCCCTCCCCTCCTCAGCGTTCCAAGGTCTGGGCGGCGTCCACCTGGAGGACTGCGACACGCAGAGAGCCGGGCCACCGCGCCTGACGGACCGTTCACACGCCGGCCGGGCCGGCCGCCGGGACGGGCCGGTCCATGTCCCCGGCCCGACCGGCTTCCGGGGCGGCCCCGGTGGCGAGCGGGCAGGACCGCTGCGGGCCGTCGGGGCCGGTGCGCGGGGCCCGGGCCACTCGGGTGCTTCCACGCCGAGGGCGGTTCGGCGACCTGGCTGTGGGGCAGGCGCATGGGCAGGTTCCCGGCAGGAGCCGGCCTGTGTCAGAGGAGGAGCGACACGTGAGCACGTACGTCATCACCATCCCGGGTACGTTCCTGCGCGGACTGAGCGCAGAACAGCGAGACGGCCTCACGCACAGGCTGCGGCGGGCCGATCCGCACCACACGTCCCTGGGGCGGCAGGAGGACCTCGACCTGCTCACCGTCAACGACGACAACACGTTCAGCATCCGCCTGGAGGTGACGGCCGACGACCGCGGCGCGGCGGAGCGCACGGCCAAGCAGGCCGCCGCGGACGCGCTGCGCGAAGTGGGTCTGGCCGAGAACGACGCTCCGCTCGGACCGACGACGGTCACCGGCATCGCACACCGGGACTGACGTCCGCCCGGCCCGGCCGGGGCACCCGGGCCACCGGCGGGACCGGAGGGCACCCGCCCCGGCCAGGCACACTCGGGCGTGTCGCCCCCACCGTCCGGTGGCCGGCGCGGTCCGCACGTCGGTTGCCGGAGCCGGAGGCGGTTCGGGACCAGGTGCCGGAAACGAACGCGGTCCGCACGTCGGTTGCCGGAGTCGAGGCGGTTCGGAGCCAGGTGCCGGGGACAAAGGCTCTCCCGCGGGATCAGTTGCCGGAGGCGAACGCGCGCAGGTCGTCCGTGAGCCCGTCCGCGTGGGTGGCGAACAGGCCGTGGCCCACGTCCGCACAGACCTTCATCATGCCGTCGGGCACCGGGCGGGCCGTGCGAAGGCCGGTCGCCTCCAGCGGGGCCGACGTGTCGTGCGTGCCGTGCACGACCGGCACCGGCAGGTCCAGCCTGGGCAACTCCGCGGGCGTGACGACGAATTCTGTACGGCGCCCGCCGCACGGGGCGTTGCGCTCGGGCAGCGGCCGACGAGGGAGGTGGACGTACGCCGGCACACCTCGTTGCCGCGCCGCTCCAGCGCGAAGGCACGCGGCAGGACGCCGCCCGGCGCTCGTGTGCATCGGCTCGTCCGGGGCCGGGTACCCGGGGCGTCCGCCGTCCCAGTCGTGAGAGGAGCCGATGGTGAGCAGCGCTTCGGGCAGCAGGATCGTGGTCACGGGCGCCACCGGCAACGTCGGCACGAGTGTCGTCCGCCTTCTCTCCGAGGACCCGGAGATCGGATCGGTGCGGGGTCTGGCCCGCCGGATCCCCGAGTGGTCCCCGCCGAAGACGGAGTGGTCCGCGGTCGACATCGCGTCGGAGCAGGCTCCTCTGGCCGAGGAGTTCGAGGGCGCCGACGCCGTCATCCACCTGGCGTGGGCTTTCCAGCCGACGCACGAGCCGGCGACGACCTGGCGCACCAACGTGCTCGGCAGCATCCGGGTGTACGAGGCGGCGGCCGCCGCGCAGGTGCCGGTGCTCGTGCACGCCTCGTCCGTCGGCGCCTACTCCCCCGGCCCGAAGGACCGCGCGGTGGACGAGTCGTGGCCGACGCACGGGTGGCCGGACGCCGCGTACTGCCGGGAGAAGGCCTACCTGGAACGGACCCTCGACGCCTTCGAGCGCGACCACACGGACATGCGGGTGGTGCGGATGCGTCCGGCGTTCCTGTTCAAACGGGAGTCGGCGAGCGAGCAGCGCCGCATCTTCGGCGGCCGGTACCTGCCGGGTGCGCTGGCCCGGCCCGAACTGCTGAGGTACCTGCCGGACATCCCCGGCCTGCGGGTGCAGGCGCTGCACACGGACGACGCCGCTAGGGCGTACCGGCAGGCGCTGCGCCGTGAGGTCCGCGGTGCCTTCAACCTGGCCGCCGACCCGCCGGTGGACGCCAAGGTGCTGGGCGACCTGCTCGGCGCCAAGCCGGTGCGCATCCCCCGCACGGCGGTCCGCTCGGCGATCGCCGCGGCCTGGGGACTGCACCTGCTCCCCGCCTCCCCGCACCTCTTCGACGCCGTCCTGCGCATGCCGCTGATGGACTCCACCCGCGCCCGCACGGAGTTGGACTGGCAACCGGAGCGGACGGCGACCGAGACCTTGCAGGAGTTCCTGCAGGGCATGCAGTCCGGCGCCGGCGCGGACACGGCCCCCCTGCACGCCGGCCGAGTCGGCTGACGCCACCGCGGCGCGCCCGCCGAGCGGGGCGGGCGGCCTGCGACCCGGTACGACTCGTGCCTGCCGCCCGGTCCCCCAGGGTCGGGACGAGCGGCAGACCGGGCCGTGAGACCCGCCACGGTCAGTAGCTCGCGGCCGGAGGAGGCGAGCAGAGCGAGCCCGCCGCTGAACGCGGGCCGTCCCGGGCGGATCACAGTGGGCGGCGTACGCCGAGCTGAAGTTGCCGGGTCGCCGGGGTCGGTCGTCAGGGGGCCGGCGTCGTTCGTTCAGTCGGAGGGTTCGTCCGGGGTGGGGTGGTCGGTCTGGGCCGTGTCCGTCTCGGCCTCGCCCCGCCGTCCGGTGCCCGCGACGTCCGTGTCGGGGACGTCGGTGGCGGGTTCGGCTTCCTGGCCGTCTCGCCGCTCGTCGTCGCTCGCCTCACGGTCGGGGGCGGCCGCCCAGCGGTCCTCGCCGGCGCCGGCCTGCTGGTCCGGCATGTCCCGGGGAACGGGGGTGCCGCTCTCACCGGGGGTTTCGTGGCTGTGATCGGCCACGACGTCCTCCCTTCGCCTTCGTCGAACCGGACGCGAGTACCTTCGGGGTCACGTGCGAAACCTCCTCGCCGGGCCACGCGTCGGGATGTCGCGCGGACCCTGCCGGCAGGAGCCTGGGGCCCGGCGGCGCAGGCGGTGCCGGACCGGCCCCGGTTGTCAGCCGTGCCGGCGTCGCAGCGCCCGCATCTGTTCCTCCAGCGGGGCGAGGCCCACGTCCCGGCGGCGCTCGTCGACCGTGGCGGGACGGCGGACCGGGTAGGGGCGGAGCGTCACCGGGTTGACCCTCGTGCCGTAGAACTGCGGCTCGCCCAGCTCCACGGCGCAGTGGTCGGCGATGTAGGCGAGGTGGACGGCCGGGCAGTGGCCGTCGGCGGTCGCCTGGGCGATCAGGTCGCGGCAGAGGAGGCGGAAGCGCAGGTCCGGGGCGTGCAGCAGGATCATCAGGGCCGCCGTCGACGCTTCCAGGCCGACCAGTTCGGCGGCCGGCCAGCCGTATCGCCGGACGATCGCCTCGAGGGCCTCACCGTTGGCGCGTCGGCACTCGGCGACGCGACGGCGCCGGTCCGGGCTCGGATCCGCACCGGCCAGCCGCATCAGCTCCCGGGACTCGTCGGCCCGGCGCACCAGTTCGGCCGCCGGGCCCGCCCCGGCTGCCGTCACCGGCCCCGACCCGGCTCCCGGCGCCGGGTCGGTGAGGGCGGCGGCCGTCGCCCCACCGCCGACGGGGCCCTCGTCGGGGCCGCTTGGCAGTCCGTCGGTCACCGTGGCCATCCAGGTCTCGCCTCGTGGTCGTGTGCGGCCGGGCCGCACCTGGCGGGACGTCAGTTCCATGCCGTCGGGTCCGGTCGGCCGACGAGGCGCGCGTCTTCGGGCGGCAGCTTCCCGGATCACTATGGTCTGCGGCACTCGGACGCCGCAAGCTGCATCCTGATATTTTCAGAACGAACGTCCCCAGCCTGTCTCTGTCGTCGGCGGCGTGGCACACTGCACGCCGTGACGGCCGTTCCGGGAGGTGGCACGTGAGCGAGAACCGCTCCGGCGGCAGTGCGCCCACCGTGCTGCGGATGGTCCTCGGCAAGCGTCTTCGTCACCTGCGGGAGCGAGCGGGGGTTTCCTTCGACGAGGCCGCACGGGCCATCGAGGTCACCCCGCTGACCGTCCGCCGGATGGAGAAGGCCGAAGTGGGGCTGCGCATCCCGTACGTGAGGGAACTGCTGCGCACCTACGGGGTCCCGGCGGCGGAGATCGACGACTTCCTCGCCCTGGCGAGGGAGGCCAACAAGCCGGGGTGGTGGTACAAGTACCGCGACGTGCTGCCGGAGTGGTTCAGCGCGTACGTCAGCCTGGAGAGCGAGGCGAGCGTCATCCGCCTCTATGAACCCCATTACGTCCCCGGTCTGTTGCAGACGCACGAGTACGCCACCGCCCTGATGTGCACCGGCTTCCCCAACGAGTCGGCGGGGGAGATCGAGCGTCGTGTGGCGCTGCGCCTCCGGCGCCAGGACCTGCTCGCCAAGCCGGACGCCCCGGCCGTCTGGGCCATCCTGGAGGAGGCGGTGCTGCGCCGCCCGGTGGGTGGCGTGAAGGTGATGCGAGCCCAAATCGACCGGCTCGCCGAGGTCCTGGAGATGCCGAAGGTGCGGATCCAGATCATGCGCTTCTCCACGGGGGCCCACCCGGGCGCCTTCGGGCCCTTCCACCACTTCCGCTTCGGATTCTCCGAGCTGCCCGACGTCGTCTACACCGAGAACCTGGCCGGTTCGGTCTACTACGACCGTCCGGACGACGTCGTGACCTGTCTCGAAGTGCTCGACCGGATGTCCGTGCAGGCGGAGCCGGTCGCTCGGACCAGGGACATCCTGGCTGAACTGCGTAAGGAGTTGTGACCATGGGATCGAAGGACCGGCTCTGCAGCGGTGCGCCCGCCGGCGCGCTGGGCACGGAGGGCTGGGAGAAGCCCTGGAGCGGCACCAACGGCGGCTCCTGCGTCGAGGCCAAGCGCCTGCCCGACGGCAGGGTCGCCCTCCGGCAGTCCACGGACTCCGAGGGGCCCGCCCTCATCTACACCCGCGAGGAGATGATCGCGTTCCTCGAGGGCGCCAAGGCCGGCCTGGCGGACTTCCTGGTCGCCTGACCGCCGGCCGCGCCACCCGCCGTCCCGCCGCCGTCCGCGGAATCCGGGGCGCACGCGGCGGGACGGCGGGCGCGAGGCGGTGGCCCGCAGGTCCACGACGCAGCCCAGGGGGCCCGCCAGATCGTCAAGTCGCCCTCCACACACGCCGGTTGTCGCTAGGTTGGAGAAAGAACCGCCTGACGCACGGCAGGAGACCTTCCATGGCAGACGGCCGCCCGGACCAGGACGCGTTGTCGAAGATGGACACGACGGTGCCGCATTCGGCCCGCATCTGGAACTACTGGATGGGCGGGAAGGACAACTACGAGGTCGACCGGATCGCGGGCGACGCCTACCGCAAGGTCGCGCCCACCATCGAGACGATGGCCCGCGCCTCCCGCCAGTACCTGATCCGTGCCGTGACGCTGGTCGCCGGCGAGCTCGGCATCCGGCAGTTCCTCGACATCGGCACCGGACTGCCCACCTACGACAACACTCACCAGGTGGCCCAGCGCATCGCCCCCTCGTCTCGCATCGTCTACGTCGACAACGACCCCCTGGTGCTGCGCCACGCGCAGGCCCTGCTCACCGGCACCCCGGACGGCGTGACCGAGTACATCGACGCGGACCTGCACCGGCCGGAGGAGATCGTCGAACGGGCACGACGCGTCCTGGACTTCGGCCGGCCGGTCGCCCTGATGCTGATGGGCATCCTCGGCCACGTCCAGGACGACGAGGAGGCCGTGTCGATCGTCCGCCGCCTCCAGGCAGCCCTGCCGCCGGGCAGCTACTTCGTGCACTACGACAGCACGGACACCGACGAGGCGCTCCGGAAGGCGCAGCAGGGGTACGACGACACCGGCGCCGTCCCGTACGTGCTGCGCAGTCCGGACCGGCTCGCCGCCTACTACGAGGGCCTCGAACTGCTGGAGCCGGGTATCGTGTCCTGCCCGCTGTGGCGCCCCGAGCCCGGCACCGTGCCCAGACCCACGGACATCTACGGCGGCGTGGCCCGCAAGCCCTGACCGTTCCGGTGTCCCGTGCCGGGCGGCCGCCGCTGCCGGCCGGGGCGCCGTTCACCGACCGTCCGAGTGTCTCTGTCGGGGTTACGGCGTCGTGCGCAGGAAGTCCTCCAGCCCCTGCAGCAGCCGGTCCACGTCCTCCTCGCAGCTGTACGGGGCGAGGCCCACACGCAGACCGCCGGTGTCCCCGAGCCCCAGGTGCCGGGAGGCCTCGAGGGCGTAGAAGGAACCGGACGGTGCGGCGACGGCGCGCCCGGCCAGATGGCGG
Source organism: Streptomyces sp. NPDC003697 (assembly GCF_053587115.1). Taxonomy (NCBI): domain Bacteria; kingdom Bacillati; phylum Actinomycetota; class Actinomycetes; order Kitasatosporales; family Streptomycetaceae; genus Streptomyces; species Streptomyces sp. NPDC003697. The sequence goes on along the minus strand of NZ_JBSFNN010000087.1, from coordinate 17,967 downwards.
TGGGCGTCGGCGGTGTCGCGGCCCTCGATCGTCAGCAGCAGGGTGGGCGTGCGCCGGGGCGCCCGCCCGTGCACGGTGATCTCCGGCAGCGCGGTCAGTCCGGCCTCGATCCGGCGGCACAGGGCGTCCTCGTGCTCCTCCAGCGTGGTCATCGAGGCCAGCAGGCGTTCGCGCCGCGTGCCGCGTGCCTGGGGGTCCATGCCGGCGAGGAAGTCGACGGCGGCGCGGGTGCCGGCCAGCAGTTCGTAGGGCAGCGTTCCCAGTTCGAAGCGCTCGGGAACCGCGTCGGTCGAGGGCAGCAGCTTGTCCGGGTGCAGGGTCCGCAGCAGGTCCGGGGCGGCGGCCAGGACGCCGAGGTGCGGACCGAGGAACTTGTACGGGGAGCAGACGTAGAGGTCCGCCCCGAGCCGGGCGAGGTCGACGGGGGTGTGCGCCGTCGAGTGCACACCGTCGACGTGGACGAGAGCGCCCCTGTCGTGGGCAAGGCGGGCGATCGCCGGGACGTCCGGCCGGGTGCCGATCAGGTTGGAGCCGGCGGTGACCGCGACCACCCGGGTGCGGTCGGACAGCTGGGCGCCGACGTGCGCGGGGGTCAGGTCGCCGGTGGCCGGGTCGAAGTCGGCCCAGCGCACGACGGCTCCGGCATCACGGGCCGCCTGCACCCAGGGCCGGATGTTGGCGTCGTGGTCCAGCCGCGTCACGACGACCTCGTCACCGGGTGACCAGGTCCGGGCCAGGGTCCGCGCGAAGTCGTAGGTCAGCTGGGTGGCGCTGCGCCCGAAGACGATGCCGCCCGGCTCCGCGCCGAGCAGGTCGGCCATGGCCTGCCGGGCGCCGTCGACCAGGTTCTCGGCGTTGCGCTCACCCAGGGTGACCGCTCCGCGGTTGGCCATCGGGGAGGCGAGGGCCTGGGCGACGGCCTCGATCACGGGCTGCGGCGTCTGGCTGCCGCCCGGGCCGTCGAAGTGGGCCCATCCCGCCTTGAGGGCGGGGAACTGCGCACGGACGCCGGCGATGTCGTGGCTCACGGGAAGGCTCCTTCGGACGGCGCGGTAGCTGTTGGCGCCCATGATCCCCGCCGGCCCGCACGGCAGGACGCAGGGGGCCCGTTCACCCCGGCCGGGGACGCGCCCAGGCCCGGCGGCCCACCGGTCGTGCGCCGGCCGGTCGCCTCGGCCGCGCCGCCTCGAACGGCCTGCCGCCCACGCTCACGGGAGGTGCCGGGCGCCTCCCCGGACGGCATGGGCGGTCCCTCCGCCCGGAAGACAACAGCAGCTCCCACCCGCACACGCCGCCCACGCCCCCGAGAGGGACGGGCCGGGCACCCCTCCGCCCAGCAGGACGTTTCGGCGTCCGGCACGGCGCCGTCCACGCCCGGCGCGGAGCCGGCCGGTCCGCGCCGCTCAGGACGTGCGTTCCTCCAGGGCGGTCCGCCAGGCCGGGAGCGGGGCCTGCGGCGCGGGCTCCGCGCGGCGGCCGCCGCGGGCGAAGAAGCCGGCGAGCGGCAGGATCGCGGCACCGACGGTGACCGCGTCCGGGCCGAGCCGGCCGAGGTCGATGGTGACCTTCCCGGCAGGGTGGCGCAGGGCGTACGCGGTCGCGTGGCGGCGCACGGCGGGCAGGAAGCGGGCGCCGAGCTGGAGACCGGCCCAACCGCCGATGAGGATCCGCTCGGGCTGGAAGAGGTTGATCAGGTCGGACAGCCCGGCCCCCAGGTACTCCGCGGTCTCCTCCAGCACGGCGAGCGCGACGGGGTCGGCGGGGGTGTCCCCCGCCGGGTAGGCGGCCGACAGCATCGCGGTCAGCGCGGTCTCCTCGTCGGTGTCCCACGGCGGGTGCCCGCCCTCCTCCCGCCAGCGGGCCAGCAGCGACTCGGCGCCGGCGTAGGCCTCCAGGCAGCCGAGCGCACCGCACCGGCAGCGGCGGCCCCGCACCCGTACCGTCAGGTGTCCCCACTCGACCGCCCGGCCGTGGTCGACGTCGGGGGTGACGAGGCAGGCGCCGACGCCGGAGCCGAAGAGCACCACGACCGCGTTGCGGGCACCGCGCCCGGCGCCGAACCACATCTCGGCCTGGCCGAGGGTCCTGGCCCCGTTGTCGATGAGGTAGGGGACGCCGTCCGGGAGCAGCGACCCGGTCCGCAGCAGGGCCTCCAGCGGCACCGCGTCCCACCCGATGGTCTGCCCGTGCACGACCGCGCCCCGGTCCGGGGTGCGCTCGACTATTCCGGGGACGCCTATGCCGACGCCGAGCAGCCGCTCGGGCGGCAGGTCCGCGGTGGCCAGCACCTCGGCGATGCCGTCCCGGATGTGCCCGGTGACGACGCCGACGTCGTAGCGCTGCGGCTCCAGCGGGCGCTCGGTGCGGGCCAGTTCGGTGAGGGTGAGGTCGAACAGCTCGATCCGCACCCGGGTCTCGCCGACGTCGACGCCGATCATGTGGCCGCTGGCGGGGGCGACGCGCAGGAGGGTGCGCGGGCGGCCGCCGTCGGAGTCGACGCTGCCGGCCTCCTCGACCAGGCCGTCGGCGATCAGGTCGGCGACGACGTTGCTGACCGAGCCGGAGCTGAGGCCGGTCGCCGGGCCCAGTTCGAAGCGGCTGAGCGGGCCGTCGAAGTACAGCCGCTGCAGCACGGCCGTGCGGTTGCCCCGTCTCAGATCGCGTACGGTACGCCCGCTCCGCCCCGCCATGTCGGCCCCCTTCGCACCCGGTCCACAGCCCGGCCCGAGCTGCAACATACCGTCGGAAGCCATCGCGGCGCGACTTCGGCGGCCACTTAGTGCAGGAGATAAATTAAGACCTGATGCGGATCTCCGCCCGGCGCGGAGGCCCAGGACGGCCGCAGTCACCCCCGCCGGGGAGACCCGGACGGCCGCAGTCGCCCCGGCCGGGGAGACCCGGGACGGCCGGGCGGTCCGGTTCACGGTCACCGCGGAGGGCAGGGCACGCGCGCGTGGCCCGCGCATACACCACGTCGTCAGGCCGTGCACCCTGGCCCGCCCCCGGGCACCCGGCGGCCGGCGCCGGAAAATCGCTGGATCTTCCGCCCGATACCTGCTTACCCTCGGCACGTACCTAACCCCTCTAGGTTTCGACTCCCTCGGGTGTCGATCACCGGCCATGGCAGGAGCACCCATGAGATCACTCACCGAGCAGGACATCCGCGGCTCGTTCGTCAACTGCTCGAAGGGCGAGGCGAAACGCCTCACGCTCCCCCGCGACCTCACCGAACGACCGTGGAGCGACCTCGACTTCCTGGGCTGGCGGGACCCCGGCGCTCCCGACCGCAGCTATCTGGTCACCGAGCGGGACGGACGGCTGGTCGGCGTGGCCCTGCGGTTCCCCGCCTCGCAGCGGGGCTTCCTGCACCGCAGCATGTGCTCGCTGTGCCTGACGACGCACCGCGGCGGTGGCGTGTCCCTGATGACGGCACGCAAGGCGGGTGCGGCGGGCCGCGAAGGCAACTCGGTCGGCGTGTACATGTGCAGCGACCTGGCCTGCTCCCTGTACGTGCGCGGCAAGAAGGTCCCCGACTCCGCAACGCGCTTCGAGGAGAGCCTCACCCTGGAGGAGCAGATCGCCCGGACGACGGGGAACCTCTTCGCCTTCCTGGACAAGCTGGTCTCCTGAGAGGACCCGTGCTTCACACCCGCCCTCGCGCGGGACGGACACGAGCGGGCGGGCACGTTCCTCGAAGTGCACGTTCGAGCGCACACGAAAGGGGAACAGCGCAAGGGATGCAAGTTGTACGTGAGTGGACATCGTCGCTCGTGCGTCTGGTCAGGCGCCACCGGGACCCCATGGTCGTGCAGGCACTGCGGTCGACGACCGCGGCGACCATCGCCTACGTCATCGCGAAGTGGCTCAGCCCCGAGCCGGCGCCGCTGACCGCTCCGCTGACCGCGCTGCTCGTCGTCCAGGTGACCCTCTACTCCACCGTGACCACCGCCGTCCGCCGGGTCAACTCCGTGGTGGCGGGCGTGCTCGTCGCGATCGCCTTCTCCATGCTGGTGGGCCTGACCTGGTGGAGTCTCGCCCTGGTGATCGTGGCCTCGCTCGCCGTCGGGCACCTGGTCCGGGCCGACGAGTTCGTGGTCGAGGTGGCGATCAGCGCCATGCTGGTGCTCGGTGTCACCGCCGTCGGCAGCACGGCCTGGATCCGGGTCCTGGAGACCCTCATCGGCGCGTCGGTCGGCATGGCCTGCAATCTGCTGCTCGCTCCGCCCGTGTGGACCGAACAGGCGGGCGAGTCGATCGAGGGCCTGGCGCGGCGGATGCGGCAGCTGATGCTGCGCCTGGGCGAGGAGGCGGCCGAGGAGGTGGCCGTGGAGCGCGCGGCGGCCCGGCTGCACGAGGCACGCCGGCTCGACCACGAGATCGTTCAGGTCGACGCGGCGCTGCGGCAGGCCGAGGACAGCCTCCGGTTCAACCCGCGCGTGCGGGAGGGCCTGCTGCACCGGGTGGTGCTGCGCACCGGCCTGGACACCCTGGAGATCTGCACGGTCGTCCTGCGGGTGCTCGCCCGCACCTTCACCGACCTGGCGAAGCGGCGCGGCCCGGAACCCCTGTTCCCCCGCCAGGCGGGCGCCGTGGTGCAGCAGCTGATGTGTGAGGTCGCGGACGCCGTGGTCAGCTTCGCGGTGCTGGTCACCACCGACGTCAGCGTCAGCGCCGAGTCGGCGGAGTCCCGGCTCAGCAGCGAGCTGCGGCAGGCCGGGGCCACGCGCGACAAGCTGGCCCAGCTGCTGCTGGAGGAGGTGGAGCGGGACGCGGCGCACTGGCAGCTGCTCGGCGCGGCGCTGACCGAGATCGACCGCATCCTCGACGAGATGGACACCGAACACCGCTCACGCCGGCTGATGGAGGAGCTGGACCGCCACACCCGGGCGCAGCGCGAGCGCAGGTCGCGTCTGACCCGGTTCCGGGTCCGGCTGGGGGTACCAATCCGGCTGGGGGTGCCGGTCCGGCTGCGGCGGAACCGCGAGGGCACCGGGCGGCGTTCTGTGTGACGAGGGCACCGGCGCGGCCCGGTGTCACGGTCTCCGTACCGGTGAGGGCCGTCCGTCCAGGGGCACAGGGGTCATGACGGAGGGGAGCGTGCGCATGACGGACACGACCGTGCGGATCGACGGGAACACCTTGCGACTGCCGGGCGGTGTGGCGGTGCGGTTCGTGCGCACCCTGCGGCTGCCGGAGCAGGGCACCCATCCGCTGCCGCCGGGGCTCGGCGAGTTCCCCGTGCGGCGGGTGGCGGACTACCCGGACACGGTGCCCGAGCAGTGGCGGGCTCGCGGCGGGGTGATGCTGCCGGCGTACCTGCGCGAGGCGATGTGGCTGAGCTTCACGGGGACGGCGGAGCCGGCCGCGCTGCAGGTCGGCGTGGGCAAGGTCTGCGCGGTCTCGGGCCGGCCCTGGAGCGACCGGCTCTCCCGCGATCCGCAGAACTACCTGGTGCTGCCGCGCCAGCCGTGGCTGGACGGCATCAACTCGGGCAGGGGGACGGTCCGCCAGTTCGTGGCCGTGCCGCTGGGGCTCGGGGCCACGGTGGAGGGCCAGGTCACCGGCGAGGAGGTCTGGGGCGGCGTCCAGCTCAGGTCCTTCCCGCTCAGGGACGAGCAGCTGGCCAGGTGGCGGGAGGAGGAGCGGCGGCGCCGGGCGGAGCGGGAGCGGGCATCCGTGCAGCCGTTCGGAAGCGCGGGCCCGCCGGCGCCGGGCGGGGCCCCGGGGTTCGGGGGCGGGCCCGGCCCGGCGGTGCCGGCCGCCGCTCCGCGCGCTGCCCGGCCCCGGGCGGCCGTGGCCATGGGGCTGGGTGCGGGCGGCTCGATGCGGCAGGAGGTCTACCGGGACGACCGGCCGCTGACCGACTGGGCCGAGCAGCCCGGTGGTCGTGTGTTCGTGCACCTGGTCACCCCGCCGGAGTGGCGCCGCATCACCGGCGAGGCTCCTCCGCCGTCCCCCGTGGACCGGGCGGCGTACACCCGGGCGGGGCTGCCCTGGTTCGACTACTACGACGAGGACGCCCAGGACCTCGCCCCGGCCGACGCACTGGAGGCGGTGAAGCCGGTCGGGGACTGGATCGGCGACGACCACGAGCCGTGGCAGCAGCCGGCGCCCCACCAGGTGAAGCCGCTCAAGGACGCGTCCGGGAAGCCGGTGCAGGACGGGGACTGGTAGCCGCGGCCGGGGCCAGGCCCTGCCGCCGGACTCCCTGCCCCTGCCCTTCGGGGGACGAGGCGTGTCCGACGACAGGGCCTGGGCGGCGAGAGCGACGCCCGGTGCCGCACTTGCCCGGCGGGGCGCGTGCACGTCAAGGTGGCTCTCGGGACCGAGGCAGTCGACCACCTGGGGTGCGGGCATGGGCAGGGACGCGGAAGCGCCGCGCGGCGGCTGGAGCAGACGCCGGTTCGTCGGTGCCCTGACGGGAGCCGCCGCCGTGGCGGCCGTTCCGGCACCGGCGGCTCCCGGGTCCGGGGCCGGGCCGGCGAGCGAGCCGCCCGGAGCCGACGTTCCGGCCGCCCCCGAGCCGGCCGCGGGCGCCGGGCGCCCGGCGGGCGAGCCGTCCGGTCCCCGCCCGCTGTACCTCGGCACCTACACCTCCGCCGACGGCGGCGGCGCCGGTCTCGGGGTGGCCGTGTACGACCCGGTGACGGGCGCCGTGACCGGCCGGGGCACCATCGCCGGTGTCGACGACCCCTCGTACCTCGCGGCGCACCCGGACGGCCGCACGCTGTACGCCGTCGACGAGCGCGAGGACGGAGGGGTGACCGCGGTGCGCCGGGCGGACGGCGCGGTGCTCGGCACCCGGAGCACCGGTGGATCCGGTCCCTGTCACCTGTCCGTGCATCCCGACGGGCGGTGGCTGCTCAGCGCGAACTACGGGTCCGGCAGCGTGGCCGTGCACCCGATCGGCTCCTCGGGCGCCCTCGGTGAGCGCACCGACCTGGTGACCCACTCCAGCCCGCCGCCCGGCCCCGGGCAGCAGGGCCCGCACGCCCACCAGGTCGTCACGGCCCCGGACGGCGGACACGTCCTCGCGGTCGACCTCGGCACCGACACCGTGTACAGCTACCGCCTGGACACCCGTGCCGGGCGGCTCACCGAGGTGGCCCGGGCCCACACCAGGCCCGGCGCCGGCCCCCGGCACCTCACCTTCCACCCCGGCGGCCGGTACGCCTACCTCGCCAACGAGGTGGACGACACCGTCGCCGTCTGCTCCTACGAGCCGGCCACCGGGCGGCTGGCCGTCGGCGCGCCCCAGTCCACGGGGTCGGCCGGAGGGACGAACCACCCGGCGCAGATCCTGGTGACGGCCGACGGCGCCTACGCCTACCTCGCCAACCGCGGGCACAACAGTCTCGCCCGCTACGCCGTCGAGGCCGGCGGGGCCCGGCTCAGGCTCCTGGACACGGTGCCGGTGGCCGGTGACTTCCCGCGGCAGATCGCGTTCTCGCCGGACGGCGGACTGCTGTTCGCGGCGAACCAGAGGTCGGGCACGGTCAGCGTCTTCCACGTGGACCGGGCGAGCGGCGCGCTGCGCCTGGCGGGTGAGCCGTTCGCCTCGCCCGTCGCGGTCTGTGCGCTGCCGCTGTAGGGCGCGGGGACGGCGGCGCACGGCGGCGCTCGCCCGGGCGAGCGGGACGTGCGCGCGGTCAGCCGTGCGACGCGGTCGGCGGGGGCGCCCCAGGAGCGGAGCGTCCGCCGACCGGACCCCCGGACGGCGCGAGCCTCCGAAACGCCCCGCGGGTACCGCCGGGGCAGCGCAGGGCTCCACGAGGGCGGCACTGCACGTGGGCGGACCTCCGCGAGGGCGCGGGCTCAGGCCGCCAGGACGCCCAGCAGGGCCCGCGCGCACAGATCGCGTACCTGCTCACGGGTCAGGTCCGGGCCGCGCAGCCACTCCAGGCACACGGCGGTGGTGAACGCCAGCCAGCCCCGGACGGCCAGGTTCAGGTCGGCGCGCCGGCCGGCCGCGGCACCGAACTCCGGGTCGGCGGCGAGGGCGGCGAGGATCTGGCGCTCCTGGGCGGCCAGGGCCCGGCGATAGACCTGGCGCACGGCCTGGTCACCGGCCGCGTCGGCACGGTGGAAGGCCCGGTAGCCGTGCGCGTGGGTCTCGACGTACTCCAGGTACGCGTCGAGACCTGCCGTGAGCTGCTCGCGTACCGCCACCCCGGGCACCGCCGCCGTCATGCGCAGCATCCGCGCGCTCTCGCGTTCGACGACCGCCGCGAAGAAGTCCCGCTTGGTCGGGAAGTAGTGGTAGAGCAGCCCGCGGGAGACCCCGGCGATCTCGGCGACCTGCTCGATCCACACGTCGTCGTACGGGTGCTCGGAGAACAGCCGCGCCCCGACCGTCAGCAGCTGCTCCCTGCGCTCGGTGGTGCTGAGCCGGCGGCGCGTGCGCTCCCCCTGGTTCGCGGCCATGCCCGCACTGTACTTGACGTGCATTCAACAACGGGTCGAGACTGGACCGCGCTACTGAATCCACGTACAACAGGCCGCACGCCACTAGTGCCGCGGCAGGCAACGTCTGCCCGTCGAGGAGCGGCGTCCGGTGCGTGCTCTCGGCGTGCCGGGCGCCGCGACGGGGCGAACGTTGCCTGCCGCGGCACTGGCAACGGCGCGCTGGATCAAGGGAGACCCCGTCATGGCGGAGACCACGACCGCGACCGGGCTGCCCAAGGGCTTCCGCGGAGCCGAGCAGGGCTGGCCCGAGCTGGACCGCATTCCGCACCCGCCGCGCCGGCTCCCCCTGCTCGGCGACGTCCTCGGCGTGAACCCGCGGACCCCGGTCCAGGACTCCCTGCGCCAGGCGCGGCAGTTGGGGCCGATCTTCCGGCGCCGGGCGTTCGGCAAGGAGTTCGTCTTCGTGTGGGGCGGGCGGCTGGTGGCCGACCTGGCGGACGAGACGCGGTTCGCCAAGCACGTCGGCCTGGGCGTCGCCAACCTCCGGCCGGTCGCGGGGGACGGCCTGTTCACCGCGTACAACCACGAGCCCAACTGGCAGCTGGCACACGACGTCCTCGCCCCCGGCTTCAGCCGGGAGGCCATGGCCGGCTACCACACGATGATGCTGGACGTCGCCGGACGGCTCACCGGCCACTGGGACCGGGCGCTCGCCGCGGGGCGCACGGTGGACGTCCCCGGCGACATGACCAAGCTGACCCTGGAGACGATCGCGCGCACCGGGTTCGGGCACGACTTCGGCTCCTTCGAACGCTCCCGTCCGCATCCGTTCGTCACCGCGATGGTCGGTACGCTCAGCCACGCCCAGCGGCTGAACACCGTCCCCCTCGTCCTCGCCCCGCTCCTGCTGCGCGGCGCGAGCCGCCGCAACGCCGCCGACATCGCCCGTCTCAACCGCACGGTCGACGACCTGGTGCGCGCCCGCCGCACGGCGAGCGGCGACGGGGACCTGCTGGACCGGATGCTGGCGACGGCCCATCCCGTGACCGGCGAGCGGCTGTCCCCGGAGAACGTGCGCCGCCAGGTGATCACCTTCCTGGTCGCCGGCCACGAGACCACCTCGGGCGCCCTGTCCTTCGCCCTGCACTACCTCGCCCGCCACCCGGAGGTCGCCGCCCGGGCCCGTGCCGAGGTGGACTGGGTCTGGGGCCGGGAGGCGGCGCCCGGCTACGAGCAGGTCGCCAAGCTGCGCTACGTCCGCCGGGTGCTCGACGAGTCACTGCGGCTGTGGCCCACCGCGCCCGCCTTCGCCCGCGAGGCCCGGCAGGACACGGTGCTGGCCGGTGAGCACCCGATGCGCCGGGGCGCGTGGGCGCTGGTGCTCACGCCGATGCTGCACCGGGACCCCGAGGTGTGGGGCGCGGACGCCGAGCGCTTCGATCCGGACCGCTTCGACGCGCGAGCCGTGCGGGCCCGTCCCCCGCACGTGTTCAAGCCGTTCGGCACGGGCGCCCGGGCGTGCATCGGCCGCCAGTTCGCGTTGCACGAGGCGACGCTGGTCCTCGGACTGCTGCTGCGCCGCTACGAGCTGTTCCACGAACCGGACTACCGGCTGACGGTGGCCGAGCGGCTGACGCTCATGCCCGAGGGCCTTCGGCTGCGCCTGGAGCGGCGGACGGCGGGCGTTGCTCCGGCGCCCGTGCCGGTCCCGGACGAGGCCGGCTCAGGCCCGCGCCGTCCAGTGCGCGGGACGGGCGACTGACCGCGGCAGGCGGGTGCCGGCGCTGCCCCGGGCGGCGTCGACCTGCGACTGCGTCACGAAGAACGCGCCGCTCAGGTCCGCGTCCGTCAGGTCGGTGTCGCGCAGGTCGGCGCCGATCAGGTCCGCGCCGGTGAGGTCGGCAGCGATGAGGCAGGCGCCGCGCAGGTTCGCGCCCCGCAGGTCGGCGCCCTTGAGCCGGGCGCCGACGAGGTCCGCGCCGCGCCGGTCCTTCTTCCTGCCGCGCACCCCGGCGCGGGCCAGTTCGCTGGTGCGCAGCAGCAGCACGTCGACCCTCTGCCGGTGCGCGCCGACGTCGAGCGCGGCGATTCGCCGGGCGTGCCGGGGCTGAGCCGCTCGGTCTCCTCCAGGGCCCGGCGCAGCCCGGACCGGACGAGGCCGGCCGCGGGCAGTACGCTACCGACCCGGGCGCGCCCTGGCCCCCGGTGACCACCGGCGGCGGCGTCAGACCTCGTCGCGCGTGAGGGCGAGCAGCCGGTCCAGCACGCGGGGGCCGCCGGCCCGGACGCCGTCGTGCTCGAACTCGTCGGTCACCCAGGTACGCAGGCCGCGTACGGCCCGGGCGGTCTCCAGCGAGTGCTGCGCGTCGACGTACATGTCGTCGTGGTAGACGACCGCGGCGACGGGGACCTCGTTGGCGGCGAGACGGGCCGGGTCGTACAGGGGCCGCCAGTCGGTGCGGGTGGCGAGCAGGCCGGCGGTCTCGCGCAGCGGGCGCAGCGCCGGGTCGCTGTCGAACATCCAGGGGTGCACGGACTCGCCGGTGAACAGCAGCGGCCCGTCGCCGGCGAGCGCCTTGGCGGCGTCGAACTGCGGGAACTCGGCGCGCACCCGCTCGGCCGACCAGGCCGTGGGGCGGGCGTCCTGGGCGTAGCTCGCCTCGTGCAGGACGGCGTACAGCGGGTGGCTCGCGTACGACAGCAGCCCCTGCACCTCCTCCTGGAACGCGTCGGACAGCGCCGGCCCCTGCTCGGTGGGGACGAAGGCGTGCTCCAGCAGGAAGTGGAGGCGGTGGCTCCCCTCGCTGCCGCCGAGCAGGATGCCCAGCGACTGGAAGGCCTCGACGGTGAACCGGTAGCCGTTCGGCAGGACCACGTCATGGGTCAGGAGGTGGTCGGCGATGCGGCGGGCGCGTTCGGCGTCCTGCGGGTAGCGGGCGTAGTGCGCGGTGACCTTGCGCTCGATGCGCGGGTAGGCGGCCCGGTAGACGTCGTCGGCGTGGGCGTGCAGGGACGGCAGGCCGCCGGTGATGACGGCGGCGGCCAGCCCCTCCGGGTGCGTGGAGAGGTAGGTGGCCGTGCAGAAGCCGCCGAAGCTCTGGCCGAGGACGGTCCAGGGCGCGCCGCCCGTCACCCGGGGGCGGATGGCCTCGCAGTCGCGGACGATCGCGTCCGCGCGGAAGTGCGTGAGGTAGTCGGCCTGCTCGGCGGGGCCGCCGCGCAGTGGGAGGGTCTGGCGGCCGGCGGGCGTGGAGTGGCCGGTGCCCCGCTGGTCGAGGAGCAGGACGCGGTGGTCCTGAAGGGCGCGGGCCAGCCAGGCCTGTCTGCCGACGAAACGGTGCGCGCCGAAGCCGGGGCCGCCTTGGAGGTAGAGCAGCCACGGGAGGTCCTGCCCGGCCTTGTCGCTCGCCACCACCTCCCGGCCGTAGAGCTCGATCGACTCCCCGGCCGGGTCGTCGTGGTCGAGGGGCACGGTGAAGTGGTGGTCGGTGAGGACGACACCGGGCTGGCGGTAGGTGACGTGCGACGCAGAGAACGCAGAGAACGCAGAGAACGCAGACAACGCAGACTCCCGGGACGGACGAAAGGTATTGCGGCCAGGTGCCAGTTCAGCACACGTCCGTCCGCCGCCGGGCGCCGAGATCACAACATCCTGCTGAACGGTGGGTCAGCGGACGCACCGGCCGGGACGATCGGCGGGGCCGGGCAGGCGGGCACCGGCGCCCGGGCAGGCGGGGCGCGACGCGGCTCACCGCCGGAGGAAGCCACGGTTCCACCGGCGCCGCCCGCCTGACTACCCTGCATCCATCCGATGACCGATCAAGGGGAGCCGCGATGCGTGTCGCTCTGTTCCTGACCTGTGTCAACGACACGCTCTATCCGGACACCGGCCGCGCTGTGGTGAAGCTGCTGACCAGGCTGGGGGTCGACGTCGACTTCCCGATGGACCAGACGTGCTGCGGGCAGGCCCACTACAACACCGGGTACCGGCACGACGCCGAGCCGCTCGCGCGCCGTTTCGCCGACGTCTTCAAGGACTACGAGGCCATCGTGACGCCGTCCGGGTCGTGCGGCGCGATGGTGCGGGAGCTGTACCCGCGCATGGGCGAGCGGGCCCGCGCCGAGGGTCGCGGCGGCTCGCTCGCCGCGACCCTGGCGCCCGTGGTCCCGAAGACCTACGAGCTGACGGAGTTCCTGGTGGACGTGCTGGGGGTGACGGACGTCGGCGCCTTCTACCCGCACCGGGTGACGTACCACCCGACCTGCCACGGACTGCGTGTCCTGCGACTCGGCGACCGCCCCCGCCGGCTGCTGCGGGCCGTGCGGGGACTGGAGCTGGCCGAGCTGCCCGGAGCGGACGAGTGCTGCGGATTCGGCGGCACCTTCGCCGTGAAGAACGCCGACGTCTCCGCCGCGATGGGCTTCGACAAGGTGCGCAACGCCGAGGCGACGGGCGCCGAGGTGCTGTGCGCGGCCGACAACTCCTGTCTGCTGCACATCGGCGGCACCATGACCCGTCTGCGGACGGGCATGCGGCCGGTGCACATCGCCGAGATCCTGGCGAGCACGGAGGAGGACCCGGCGGCATGAGCGGAACGTATCTGGGGATGCCCGCGTTTCCCCCGGCCTTCCCCGAGGCCGCCCGCGAGGCCGTGCGCGACACCACACTGCGCGGCAACCTGCGCCACGCCACCCACACGATCCGCGCCAAGCGGGCCAGGGCGGTGGCCGAGGTGTCCGACTGGGCGGCGCTGCGTGAGGCGGGCCGGCAGATCAAGGACCACACCCTGCGCCATCTCGACCGCTATCTGGAGCAGTTGGAGGAGGCGGTCACGGCGGCGGGCGGCACGGTGCACTGGGCGGCCGACGCGGAGGAGGCCAACCGGATCGTGGCCGGCCTGGTCAAGGCGACCGGTGAGTCGGAGGTCGTCAAGGTCAAGTCGATGGCCACCCAGGAGACCGGGCTCAACGAGGCGCTGGAGGCGGAGGGCATCCGGGCCTACGAGACCGACCTCGCCGAGCTGATCGTGCAGCTCGGCGGGGACCGGCCGTCGCACATCCTGGTCCCGGCGATCCACCGCAACCGCGGCGAGATCCGGGACATCTTCCGCTCCGAGATGGCGCGGTGGGGCCGCCCGGCCCCCGAGGGCCTGTCGGACTCCCCCGCCGAACTCGCCGAGGCGGCCCGCCTGCATCTGCGGGAGAAGTTCCTGCGCGCCAGGGTCGGCATCTCCGGCGCCAACTTCATGGTCGCCGAGACCGGCACGCTGGTCGTGGTGGAGTCCGAGGGCAACGGCCGGATGTGCCTGACCCTGCCCGAGACGCTGATCTCGGTCGTCGGCATCGAGAAGGTGGTGCCGACCTGGCGGGACCTGGAGGTGTTCCTGCAGACCCTCCCCCGCTCCTCCACGGCCGAGCGCATGAACCCGTACACGTCCATGTGGACCGGGACGACCGATGCCAGGACGGCCGACGGGCCGCGGGAGTTCCATCTGGTGCTGCTGGACAACGGGCGCACCGACACGCTGGCCGACGAGGTGGGCCGCCAGGCCCTGCGCTGCATCCGCTGCTCGGCGTGCCTCAACGTGTGCCCGGTGTACGAGCGGGCCGGCGGCCACGCCTACGGCTCGGTGTACCCCGGCCCCATCGGCGCCATCCTCAGCCCCCAGCTGCGCGGTACCGGCAGCGACATCGACGCCTCACTGCCCTACGCGTCGTCGTTGTGCGGCGCCTGCTACGAGGTGTGCCCGGTCGCCATCGACATCCCCGAGGTGCTGGTGCACCTGCGCGAGCGGGTCGCCGAGGGCGGCCCGGTGACCCGGCGGGGCAACAAGGTGGTGCTCAGGCCGGCGAAGGGCCACACCGCCGAGCGGGCGGCCATGCGCGGGGCCCGCTGGGCGTTCAGCCACCCCGGCGTCCTGCGCGCCGGCCAGCGGCTGGCCTCCCGCACCCGCCGTCTCCACCCGCGTACCCTGCCGGGCCCCGGCAGGGCGTGGAGCGGCACCCGGGACCTGCCACCGGTGCCCGCGGAGCCGTTCCGCGACTGGTGGCGGCGCACGCACGGCGGGAACTCCGCGAGCGGCGAGTCCAGCGGGAACTCCGCGAACAGCGGGAACGACGCGAACAGCGGTGAGGGGCAGGCGCGGTGAACAGCAGGGACCGGATCCTCGGCCGCGTGCGACGTGCGCTGGCCGACGTGCCCGGCGACGACACGCCGTACGAGCAGGCCGTCTCCCGTGCCTATCTGCGCGAGCACGGTGAGCGCACCGTCGAGGAGACGGTGGACCTGCTGGCGGAGAACCTCGCGGACTACCGGGCCGTCGTGCACCGCACCGACGCCGGCGCGCTGCCCGCGCTGATCGCCCGGCTGCTCGCGGAGCGGGGCGCGGCGTCCGTCCTCGTCCCGGCCGGGCTGGACGAGGACTGGCTGGCGGCGACGGAGGTGACCCGCGTCGCCGACGACGCCCGGAGCACGCCGCACGAGCTGGACCGGGTCGACGGCGTGGTCACCGGGTGTGCGGTGGCCGTCGCGGAGACCGGCACGATCGTCCTCGACGGCTCGCCGGACCAGGGCCGCCGCCGCATCACGCTCGTGCCCGACCACCACATCTGCGTCGTCCGCGTGCCCGGCCAGGTCGTCGCCTCCGTCCCCGAGGCGCTGGACCGGCTGGACCCGGCGCGCCCGCTGACCTGGATCTCCGGCCCGTCCGCGACCAGTGACATCGAGCTGGACCGGGTGGAAGGGGTGCACGGGCCGCGCATGCTGGAAGTGGTGCTGCTGAACGAGTGACACGGGGCCGCAAGCACCAGCGTGAGCGGCGGCACCACGTCAGCGTCAGCTGGGCCGCGGAGAGCGGAGGAGCCGATTCGGCGTGCGGACGCCCTCACCGCGTCCTGCTCGTGACAGAAGACGTGAACAAGCGCTTAGATATCTTCCCGGAACGCCGTTCGCCCGCGCCGCGCTGGAGGCCCTGTTGTTCACGTCCGTCGACGATGTCTCCGCCCGCCTCGCCGAGGCCGGCTATCTGGCCTCGCCCTCCGTCGCCACGACCGTCTTCCTCGCCGACCGCCTCGGCAAGCCGCTGCTGGTCGAGGGCCCCGCCGGGGTCGGCAAGACCGAGCTCGCCAAGGCCGTGGCCGAGGTCGCCGGGGCCCGGCTGGTCCGGCTGCAGTGCTACGAGGGCGTCGACGAGGCCCGGGCGCTGTACGAGTGGAACCACGCCAAGCAGCTGCTGAGGATCAGCGCCGGGCGCGGTGAGACGTGGGACGAGGCGCGGACGGACATCTTCAGTGAGGAGTTCCTGCTGGCGCGCCCACTGCTGACGGCGATCCGCGGCGACGACCCCAAGGTCCTGCTGATCGACGAGACCGACAAGGCCGACGTCGAAGTCGAGGGGCTGCTCCTGGAACTGCTCGGCGACTTCCAGGTCACCGTGCCCGAGCTGGGCACGATCACCGCGACACGCCGCCCCTTCGTCGTGCTGACCTCCAACGCCACCCGTGAGCTGTCGGAGGCCCTGCGCCGCCGCTGCCTGTTCCTGCACATCGGGTTCCCCGACGAGGAGCTGGAGCGCCGGATCGTGCGGCTGAAGGTGCCAGGACTGGACGAGGCGCTGGCCACCTCGGTGGTGCGGGTCGTCGGCGCGCTGCGGGCCATGGACCTGCGCAAGGCGCCGTCGGTCGCCGAGACGGTCGACTGGGCGCGCACGCTGCTCGCGCTCGGTGCCGGCACCCTCGACGAGCAGGTCGTGCGCGACAGCCTCGGCGTCCTCCTCAAGCACCAGGAGGACGTGCTGAAGGCGTCCGCCAAGCTCGACCTGGACGCGGTGTGACCGGCCCCGCGCCGGCCGGGGTGGCGGACCGGCTGACCGGACTCGTCGCAGCGCTGCGCTCGCACGGCGTCCGGATCGGCACCGGCGAGACCGTGGACGCGGCCCGGGCGGTGGAGGCCCTCGGCCTGGCGGACCGCGGAATGCTGCGCGAGGGTCTGGCCGCCACGCTGCTGCACAGCCCCGGCCAGCGCCCCCTCTTCGACCCGGTGTTCGACCTGTACTTCCCGCGCGCGGTCGGCGCGCCCGACGGCCGGCCCGCGGATCGGGAGGACCTGCGGGACCGGCTCGCGGACGCCCTCGCCGCGGGTGACACCGCCCTGCTGGAGCGGCTGGCGGCCGAGGCGGTCGACGGCTTCGGCGGCTACGGGGCGTCGGGTGCCTCGGACGGCTGGTCGGCGTACCAGACGCTGGAGCGGCTGCGCCCGCAGACGCTGCTGGCCCGGGTGCGCGCGAACATCCGCGCGGGAGCGGGCGGCAGCGGGAACGGGTTCGCCGACCGGCTGCTCGACGACGAGATCCGGCACCGGATCGACGTCTTCCGCCGGCAGGTGGCCGCGGAGGCGCGACGCCGGGTGGCCGAGCGACGCGGCCGGGAGGAGATCGCCCGGCGGGCGGTGGCGCCGAGCGCGGACCGGGTCGACTTCCTCCACGCGGGCCGCGACCGGCTCGCCGAGCTGCGCCGGACCGTGCAGCCGCTGGCCCGCAAGCTCGCCACCCGACTGGCCGCCCGCCGCCGCCGTGCCGCCCGTGGCACGGTCGACCTGCGCCGCACCCTGCGCGGCTCGCTGTCGACGGGCGGTGTGCCGGTGCGGCCGGTCCTGCGCCGGCGTCGCCCGGCTCGCCCCGAACTGGTGCTGCTGTGCGACGTGTCCGGCTCGGTGGCGGGCTTCTCCGACTTCACGATGCTCCTGGTGCAGGCGCTGCACGACCAGTTCGCCCGGGTACGGGTGTTCGCCTTCGTCAACCGGATCGACGAGGTCACCGGGCTACTGCGGCACGGCACGGCCGACCCGGAGGGGCTGGGGGCCCGCATCCAGGCGGAGGCCCGCCTCACCGGATGGCACGACAGCAGTGACTACGGCGTCGCGCTCGGCGAGTTCGCGGAACGGTACGGGGACGCGGCCGGCCCGCGCTCGACCGTGTTCGTCCTCGGCGACGCCCGGACCAACATGAGTGACCCGAACCTGCCGGCCCTCCGGGAGATCACCCGGCGGGCCCGCCGGGTGTACTGGCTCAACCCGGAGCCGCGCGCCCAGTGGGGCACGGGCGACTCCGCCGCGCCCGCCTACGCCGGTCTCGTCGAGATGCACGAGTGCCGCAACGCCCGCCAGCTCGGCGCCCTGGTCTCCCGCCTGCTCCCGATCTGACGAGGCCCCGTTATCTTCTTCGCGGTCCTGCAAGAGGGCCGCTGGCCTCCGGGCCCGGTATGACTGTTGCCCCCTGTCGAAGGGATGACCTGGGGGGTGGTGTCACCGGGCCCGAGGGGTGCCGTCGGAGACGCTGATCAGAGGTCCGACCACCGCCCGGCCGGGCGCAATGCCCGGCCGCTTGTGGGCGGCAGGTCTGCATAACGTGGCTGCGCGAGAACGGCTCCCGACCTCGGGGCCGGCACGCGTCGACACATGTGGGGGCACGGTGATCAGCATCGACGGGGTGGGCGTCTTCCTGGGCCTGGACGTCGGCAAGCAAACGCATCACGGCCACGGGCTGACCCCGGCCGGGAAGACGG
>NZ_JBSFNN010000086.1:0-30104 GCF_053587115.1 Streptomyces sp. NPDC003697 | reverse complement strand
GCCCCCCGGGGGCGGGCCCGCCCGGGCCCCCCCGGCCCGGCGGGGGGGGGGGGGGGGGGGGCCGCCGCCGGGTCAACCGGCCGCCGGGGCGGGCCGTTTGAACATCCGGGTCGCCGTGATCTCGCTGCGCACCGCCTCCCCGTCGGGGGCCGGCTGCGGAAGACCGGGCCGCAGATGCTCCTCCACGCTGATGTACTTCAGCCCCGCCCTGAGGTCGGCGTCGTTGCGCAGCCGGATGACCAGCGGGAACTCCGCCAGCGCCGTGGTGTCGAACAGGCCGGTGGTGTAGAGGAGCTGGACGCCGAGGGCGTCGGAGACGGCCCGCTGCAGCTCCAGCAGATAGGTGGCGTTGGCGCGGCCGATCGGGTTGTCCAGGAACAGCGTGCCCGCGTGCCGGTGCCTGTCGTGGCCCCGGTCGTTCGACCGCAGGGCGGCCATCGTGCAGTACAGGGCGATGGCGGCGGTGAGCAGCTGGCCGCCGGAGAACACATCGCCCATCTGCCCGACGGGAACACGCTCGGCGCGCAGTACGGCGTCCGGCTTGAGGATCTCCACGGCGACGCCCCTGGGCTGGAGTGCGGCGGCGACGCCGCGCAGCAGCAGGGACATGCCGTCGCGGCGCAGGTCGGAGTTCTTCCGGACGGCGGCACGGGTGGCGTCGTCGATGACCTCGCCGAGCCGCTCGCTGAGCGTGGCCTGGTCGGGCTCCTCGAAGCGGATGCGCAGGAACTCCTGGCCTGACCACTCGCCGAGTCCCTCGGGAAGGCGGGAGAGCCGCTGGGCGGAGCGCAGTGTGGCGAGCGACGACTCCACGAGCCCGCGCAGCCGGTCCACGATCGAGTCGCGGTTGCGCTCCAGCTGCTCCAGCTCGTCCGTCAGGACCCGCAGTCGGGGGGCGAAGGCCTCGGCCCACCGCTCGGCGTGTTCGGGCAGCGCGGAGGCGGGCAGTTCGCGGATCTGCTGCCGGGCCGGGGTGCGGACCTGCTCGTAGCGGGTGGAGTTGGCGTGCCTGACGAGGACGTCGCTCGCCTCGCGCACGGCGGCCTCCGCCGCGGACAGGTCGGCGGCGCAGCCACGCAGCGAACGGCGGGTCTCGGCGGCCGCCTGCCGGGCGTCCTCCAGGCTGCCCGGGTACGGCTCGTGTTCGCCCTCTTCCTCCTCCCCCGGCTGCTCGCGCAGCAGGTCGCGGAGCAGGGCGGCGATCTCGTCGAAGCCGCCGGCCGCGTCCTCGGCGGCGCGGTGGGCGTCGAGCAGTTCGGCGTGCGCGTCGCGGGCCTGCGTCAGCGCCTCGGTGCGTGAGGCGAGTTCCGCCGTCGCGGTGCGCAGCAGGGCCTGGGCGTGCTCGGCGTCGCGCGGGTGGAGCTCCTCGGGCAGCTCGGTGTGCGCGTCCCCGTCCTCGGGGGCGAGGCGCTCCGCCTCGCCGCGCAGGCGCCCGAGCTGCTCACTCGCGCTCGACATCCGGGTCTCCAGGAGCTGCACCAGCTCCTCGGCGCGGGCGGCGGCGGCCTGCCGGGACGGGCCGTCGGAGCCGTCGGGCGACTGCAGCAGCTGCTCCGCGCGGGTGCGGACCTTGTTGCTCAGCCGGTCCAGGTCGGCGCGGGCCGCGCTCTCGTCGCTCTCCGCGCGGGCCTGCTCGGTGCGCAGGTCGGCGCCCACGCCGACCTTGTCGTAGACCTGAGAGGCGGCGCGGTAGGCCTCGCGGAGGGCGGGCAGCGACGCCTCCGGGGTGCCGGTGCCGGTGTCCGGCACGTCGTCGGGGGCGCCGGCGATCTCGGAGCGTTCGGCGCGCAGCGCCCGGGCGGTGCGGCGGGCGTCGTCGGCGGCGCGCTGGGCGGCGCGCCGGTCCTCGTCGGCGGCGCGGGCCCGCTCCAGGCAGGCCTGGGCGCGGGCCTCCGACTCGGCGGCCTCGTCGGCGAGTTCACGCAGCTTGGCCTGCCAGCCGGCGCGCTCCCGCAGCCGGAAGGCGAGCCCGGCCAGGGCGTCGGCGGCGCGCCGGGCCCGCTGCGCGGCCTCCTGCTTCTCGTCGCGCAGCTGCGCGGCCTCGGCCGCGGCCTCCTCGCCCTCGGCCCGGACGGCGCGTGCCTCGGCCAGCTCCGCCTCCGCCTCCTCGGCGAACACGCGCGCTTCCCGGGCCGCCTGCGCCAGCTCGGTGAGCCGGCCCGCCGGGCAGCCGGCGCGCCAGGAGGCGAGCCGCGCCGCGAGTTCCCGGTCCTTTCCGAGCCGGGCGGCGAGCGCGCGGATCTCCTCGTCGCGCTCGGAGGCCCGGGCGCGCAGTGCCTGCCGCTCCTCGTCGGCGGCGTGCTCGTCGTGCATGGCCGGGTTCGGCGGCACCAGGAACACGTCGGCGGCGCCGCCGGCCGGGTCGGCCGCCGGGGTGGGGGCGAGCAGGGCGGCCGCGGTGCCCACGGCCACCGCCGAGCGGGGCAGCAGCGCGGCGTCCGAGAGCGCTGCGCGGGCCCGCGCGTGCGAGTCCGGGTCGGTGATGATGACGCCGTCGACCAGCTCGGGCCGGGCGGCCAGCACCCGCGCGTGGTCGGCGGGGTCGACGGCCTGGGCGAGGTAGCGCCAGCCGGGCAGGGCGGGGATGCCGTGCTCGCCGAGGAACTCCACCGTGGCCAGCACGTCCGGTCCGGGCGGCAGCAGCCCGCCGTCACCGAGCGCGCCGAGGATACGGGCGTCGTCGGCGGCCGCGGTGCGCAGCTCGAACAGGTGCCGCTCCGCGGAGGAGACGGCCTCGTCCAGCAGGGCCCGCAGCTCGTCGGCGAAGCGGTCGAGTTCCTCGGTGGTGAGGGGGTCTTCGGTCCGGACGCCGCGCTGCCGCGGGGGCGCGGCGGGGGCGCGGTGCGCCGACCGTGCCTCCGCGTCGGCTCCGGCGGACGGGCGGCCGTCCCGTGCGGTGCCGCGGCCGGACTCACCCGCCGTGGTGTCCCGGCCCGCTGCCGCACCCCGCGGGGAGGGCAGGCCGTCGGGCTCGGACCTGGGGCCGGGCACGCCGGGCCGCCCCGTGCCCGCCGCTCCCGGCAGGCTCAGCAGCTCCGCGAGCCGTTCCTCCGCCGCCAGCGCCGCGGCCGTGCGGCGCTCCGCCTCGTGGGCGCGCTCCGCCGCCGTCGCCGCGTCCGCCGCGCGGGCGGCCGTCAGCTCGGCACGGGACTCGGCCGAGGCCGCCTCGCGCGCGTGCTCCGTGGCCCTGCGGGAGGCGTCACGGGCCGCGTCCCAGGCGGCGACCGCGGACTTCTCGGCGTCGCTGGCCGCGAGTGCCGCCCGGGCCGGGTCGGCGTCCGGCGCACTGTCGTCGAGCCAGCCCGCGCGTACCGCCTCGGCGGTCTCCTGCTCCACCTCGGCCAGCCGCTGCCGCAGGTGGCCGATCTCACTGCGGGCGCGCTGCGCCTCGGTGGCCGCGGTGGTCGAGTCGCGGTGCGCCGAGTCGCCGACGTCCTGGAGCCGGGCGGACCGCTCCTCCTCCTCGTTGGCGAGGGTATCGGCGCGCTCCGCGGCCGCGTGCAGCGCCCGGACGAGGTCCACGGCGGCCCTGGCGCGTGCCGCGAGGGCCGGTGCCGCGTCCCGTTCGGCCTCCTGGATCGCCGCGGACACGCGGGCGGCACGGTCGGCGGCGGCACGGTGGCGCAGCACGGCCTCGGCGGCCTGCCAGGCGGAGTGCAGGGTGCGGGCGTCGGCGAGTTCACGCTTCTGTGCCGCGGCGGCCTTCTCCGCGGCGGTGAGCGCCAGGGAGGCGTGCCGGTAGGCGAGTTCGGCGGCGATCAGGGCGCTGCGCTGCCGCGTGCCCTCGCAGTGGGTGACGGCGTGGGCGGCGGCCGTGACCCGCTGGGCGAGGTCGGCTGTCCGCACGCGCTCCCGCACGGCACGCGCGGACAGCCGCCGCGCCAGTGTCCGCGTCCGCCGCTCGGCGCCCGCGTGGATCTCACGGGCCCGGGTGCGGGCGCCGGCGGCCTCGACGATCCGGCCGAGCAGGTCCACCGACCCGGCGGTGAAGTCGCGTTCGGCGATGAGTTCCGCCCGCCGGCCCAGCTTGTTGCCGAAACCGCTGACCAGGTCGGCGAGGCCGTCCGTGTCGCGGGTGTCCGTCACGGCGCGCAGCAGCAGGTCGGTGAAGTCGGAGTCCTTCTTCACGGCGAAGAGGCCGGCGGCCTCGCCCTCGTCGGCGTTCATCTCCCGCTGGTAGCGGAAGAGTTCCGGGTCGAGTCCGAGGTCGCCGAGGTGCTCGGTCCAGCGTTCGTGGATCTCCTCCCAGTGCACCTCGAGGTGCGGGTACGCCTTCCCGGCCTCGGTGAGCGCGTCCCGGAAGCCCTTCATGGTGCGGCGCCGGCCCCGCGCACCGGACTGGCCCTCGGCGGGCGGCCGTACGGAGGTGGACTCGGCGACGGGCAGGTTGTCCAGGGACAGTCCGGGGCCGGGCCGGAAGGAGTACCAGGCCTCGGCGAACTTGCGCGGGTCGTTGGAGACCTGGCGTCCGCGCCACTCGCTGACCTTGCCGACGACCACGCACTCACCGGTCTGCACGTGCTGCCACTCCAGTGCCACGTGTCCGCAGTCGTCGGCGAGCAGGAACTTGCGCAGCACACCGGAGCTGGCGCCGCCGAGGGTGTTGCGGTGGCCGGGCAGCATCACCGAGAAGATCAGCTTGAGCAGGACGGACTTGCCGCCGCCGTTCTCCAGGAAGAGCACGCCGGCGGGCGCCGGCCGGCGCGGCGGGCCCACCGGCTCCTCCTCGAAGAACTCCGCCTGGGTGGGCGCGGGGTCGGGTACGGGTTGGCCCACGCCCCGCAGGTCGAGCACAGTGTCGGCGTAGCGCGCACCGGCCGGCCCGATGGAGTAGAGGCGGACCCGGGACAGCTCGTACATGGCGGACTCTCGTCAGTCTTCGGCAGTTCGGTCGGTTCGGGGCTCAGGAGTGGAACGGCAGCCCGGCCTCGGCCACCAGGTCCAGGTCGTCGGTGTCCTCGGGCGGCAGCAGGGTGGGCGTGCCGTCGGTGACGGGCACGACGCCCAGCTCCAGCAGCTCGGCCATGGCGGCGCCGGCGGCCATGTCCCGCACCTGGAGCTGGTAGCGGGCGGTCGTGCGGTAGGTGCCGCCGTTCTCGTCGCCGGTACGCTGCAGGAAGCCGGAGTCGGTGAGGAACGCCATGGCCTTGGCCACGATGCCGGTGGTGGAGGCGGCCGGGCGGCGCGCGTCCTTGGTGGCCCCGGTCGCGCTGCGCCGGGCCCAGATCCGCCAGGCGGCCTCGAGCCCCGGGGCGTCGGTGGCCGGGTCGGTGTTCTCGCCCTGTTCCTCCGCCCGTTCCTCCAGCCGGCGGCAGGCCTGGCGGACGAAGGAGTCGACGCCGTTGACCGTGACGCGGCCGATGTAGCCGTCGTCGGCGAGGTCCTCGGGGCGCGGGAAGGCCATGGCGGCCACCGCGAGATGGGCGAGCCCGTGCAGGAACCGGTCGCCCGCGTCCGCGGAGGCGCGGCGCGCGTAGTCGCCCATGCGCACGGCGAACACCGAGTCCTCGGCCGCGGTCACCGCCATGCCCGCGCGCGGGGAGACCTCCAGTACGACGAGTCCGAGTCCGGCCGCCACGGCGTCGGCGAGCCGTGCGAACGCCGGGTCCTCGCGGTGGCGGCGCAGCAGCTCGGCGTACTCCTGGTCGCGCGCGGGCTGCAGCCTGGGTTGCAGGCCGAAGGCGACGAGCCGCGCGGCGTCGGCGGCGTCGGCGGGCGTGACGGCGGAGCTCGCCGGCGCGGCGGAGGGCTCGGGCTCGCTCCAGTCGACGTGCTCGGTCACGGTCGGGGCTCCTCGGGGGTCGGGCGGTGGGGGGTCGGGGCGACTCGGTGGGGGGCGGGGCGCCACGGCGGTGGGACCGCGGGGGCGCGACGGGCCGCCGCGGACCGGCACCAGGCGGACGACGGGGGGCGGACCGTCACGCCGCTTCCGTCCTGCCGGCGGCCATGCCGGCCGTGTCCAGCAGTGCCGTGCCCACGATCAGGTCGGCCCCACCGAACTCGGGGTCGTCCAGCTCGGTGCCGTCGTCCACGGCGAACAGGAGCTTCTCCTCGCCCTGCCGGTAGGCGGTGCCCACCGGCGGACTGGCCGCGTGGACGGCCAGCAGGGCCACCAGATACGGCAGGTCGGGGTCCTTGCGCCGGGCCTCGGCGAGCAGTCCCGACAGCCGCCGGGGCGCGTCCGCCGGCAGGTCCAGCAGCTGTGTCGCGGCCGTCAGCTGCTCCTCGGTGAAGCGGCTGTCGTCCGGGGTGGCGATCAGGTCGGGCTCGGGCATCTCCGCCCCGAGGTGCTCCCGCTCCACGGGCGGCGTCAGCAGAATGTCCACGAGGTCCCCGACCCGGACGGACACCGGTGTGCGCAGCCCCGTCCCGTGCGCGAAGAAGGCGTCCGTGACCCTGATCGCCCGCTCCAGGGGCAGCGGCAGGGCCGGGGCGAGGAGGTGGCCGTAGAGGTCCGTGCCCGACGTGCCCGTGGGTGCGGCGAAGGCCTGGCGGTCCTGCTCGGCGCGGAAGAGGGGTCCCGCCTCCAGCAGCCGGGACTGCAACTGCGTGTGGCGCCGGATGCAGTCCTTGACGATGTCGACCAGTTCGGCGGCCCGGCGCTTGTGCCCGGGATCCTCCGACTCGTCGCGTGCCTTGCGGATGTTGGTGAGGATCGCGTTCTCGTGGCGGTAGCGGTCGGCGACGTGGTCGAGGGCCTCGGCGATCATGTCCGGCACGGCGTTGAGCCAGTCCACCGCCCGGACGTTGCGCCGGGTCGCCTCCAGGGCCCTGCGCAGCATCTCGGCGTACTGCACGGTCCGGTAGCGGGCCTGCTCGGCGGCGAGCTGCGCGTCGGCGAGCCGGCCGCGGTTGATGAGCACTTCGAGCTTGACCTCGGCCGCGATCTGCGCGCTGGTGACGTCGGTGTCGAGGGCGCCCACGAGGACGTTGACGGCCTCGTCGGTCGTGCGCAGGTAGACGCCGCCGCCGGGACCGGGGACCTCCTCGATCAGCTTGAAGTCGTAGTCACGGCGGACATACGTGCCGTCGGGGGCGAACGTGCCGTACACGGCGCGGAAGCCCCGGTCGACGCTGCCGACGTTGATCAGGTTCTCCAGCACCCAGCGGGCCACGCGCTCGTGCTCGGTGGCGGGCCGGTGCGGGGCCTGCGCGGCGACGCGCGGGACCAGCCGGGCCACGACCTGGTCGTGGTCGGCGCCGGTGTCGAAGTCCATGGTGAGCGTGACGAGGTCGATGGCGGCCAGCGCGACCTCCGCCATGCCGTACACCGAGTACTCGCCCGCCAGGTTGGCCTTGCGGACGTCGAGGTCGTGCAGCGGCGCGGTGCACGCCAGCGCGCGCAGGCGCCGCGCCAGTCCCTCGTCGGCGGCCGGGCCCGGGGCGGGGCGCGGCCCCGCGCTGAGCTGGGGCGGAACACTCTCCGTCGGTGCAGGCGAAGTCACGGTGCACAGACTAGGTCCTCGGTGTGACAACCTCCCAAACGGCACAGACGGCCCCCTGACGCCGCCGTTGTGCCGGCGGCACGGGGAGGCGGTGCGGGCCCTCCCCCGGTCCGCGGCCCCACGGCGTCACCCGTCCTCCCCCACCCGCCGCCGGTAGACCTCCAGGATCCCTTCGAGCGAGTCGTCGAGGTAGACGGCGAGCAGTTCCTCGGCCTCCCGCCGGCCGCCCGCCTGAAGGGCCTCGAGGATCCGGCGGTTGCGCTCGAGGTACGGCTCGTGCAGCCGCCGCGGATCGTCCACGACGTGGAAGGCCAGGCGCAGTTCGGCGAAGACGCTGCGCATCAGTTCGTCGGTGCGGTCACTGCCCGCGAGCGCGACGAGCTCCCGGTGGAAGTGGATGTTGGCCGTGCCCAGCGCTTTCCAGTCACCTTCGCCCGCCGCCCGCCGGCCCTCGGCGACGGCCTCGGCGAGTTCGTCGAGCCGGTACGGGGGCTCGCCCAGGCCCCGGACGACGGCGCACTCGACGAGGCGGCGGGTGCGGTAGATGTCCTCGACGTCCTCGACGCTCAGGACCCGCACGAAGACGCCCCGGTTCAACTCGTGGACGAGCAGCCTCTCGTGCGTGAGCAGCCGGAACGCCTCGCGCAACGTGTTGCGGGAGACGCCGAGCGCACCGCCGATGCCGTCCTCCGACAGCCGTGTGCCCGGCGGGAAGTAGCCCTCGGCGATACGGCTCCTCAGGATGTCCGAGACCCGCTCGGCGGTGCTGGTGCGCCCCAGCAGGGCGCGGTCGCCGGCCAGTGCTGTCAGCTGCTCTGCCATGCCCGGAATTCAACCGCAGACACCAGGCCCAGACAACGGGGGTATTGAGGGATCGTTCAACAATCCTCTACCTTGCTGCGCACGACGCCGTCCGCCCCGCGCAGTACGGCGCCGTGACCCGCGCACGGCACGGCTCAGTTCTCGAGCACCCTCCGTCCCTCACCTGCGAGGTGCCCATGAGCACGACCCCTCCGTCCCGGGCCCTGGCCTCCGACCCACGCCCCGCGGCAGACGAACACCCCGGTCACGACGGCCCGCTGGGCTGGCTGCGGGCCCTGGACCCGCGCGGTCGCCGCGCCTTCGCGGGCGCCTTCGGCGGCTACGCCCTCGACTCCTACGACTACTTCACCCTGCCGCTCGGCATGGTGGCGCTGGCGGCGTACTTCGGCCTGGACAGCGGCCAGACGGGCCTGTTCACCACCGTCACACTGGTCGTCTCCGCCGTCGGCGGGGCCGTCGCCGGGGTGGTCGCGGACCGGATCGGCCGCGTCAGGGCCCTGATGATCACCGTCGTCACCTACGCCGTGTTCACGGTGGCCTGCGGCTTCGCCCCCACCTACGAGACGCTGCTGGTCTTCCGCGCCCTGCAGGGCCTCGGGTTCGGCGGTGAGTGGGCGGTCGGCGCGATCCTCGTCGCGGAGTACGCGGGCGCCAGACACCGGGGCCGCACGCTCGGGGCCGTCCAGAGCTCGTGGGCCGTCGGCTGGGCGCTGGCCGTGGTCGTGTACACGCTGGTCTTCTCCTTCGTCGGCGACGACCTGGCCTGGCGGGTGATGTTCTGGACCGGCGCGCTGCCCGCGCTGCTGGTGGTCTGGGTGCGGCGCCGGGTGCACGACGCGCCGGAGGCGACCGCGGCCCGTGAACGAAGCGCGGACAGGGGCTCGTTCGCCGCCATCTTCAAGCCGGGCACCGGTGGCGAGCCGGGGCTCCTGCGCACCACGGTCTTCGCGGGCCTGCTCTCCACCGGTGTGCAGGGCGGTTACTACACGCTGGCGACCTGGGTGCCGACGTACCTGAAGACGGAGCGCGGCCTGTCGGTCGTCGGGACCGGTTCGTACCTGGCGTTCCTGATCTCCGGCGCCTTCGCCGGCTATCTGACGGGCGGTCACCTCACCGACCGGCTGGGCCGCCGGCGCAACATCTGGCTCTTCGCCCTGCTGTCGGCGATCTGCATCCTGGCCTACGCCCACATCCCCGACGGTGCCGACACCCTGCTCCTGCTCCTCGGTTTCCCGCTCGGGTTCTGCATGTCGGCGATCTTCAGCGGCTTCGGGTCCTATCTGAGCGAGCTGTACCCGACGGCGGTCCGCGGCACCGGCCAGGGCTTCACGTACAACACCGGGCGCGCGGTCGGCGCCGTCTTCCCGACCCTGGTGGGCTTCCTGGCGGACGGCTGGGGCGTCGGCGGCGCCCTGGTGTTCGGCGCGGCCGGCTACGGTCTGGCGGCGCTCGCGCTTCTCGGGCTGCCGGAGACGCGGGGAAGGGAGCTGGCGTGAACCGCACGGACGACCGCACCCCGACCGGTGCCACGGACGACGTCACCCCGAGCGGTGCCGAGGGCCGGCGCACGGCACCGGCGGCGGACGAGCGCCCCACGGCCGTGGCCGAGGACCTCCCCGTGGTCCTCGCCGACGGGCACGCGCACGCGTGGAGCCCGCGCACGGCCCGGTCCCGCTTCCGCGACGGGCTGGCCGGGCCGACGGCCGGGGTCGCCGCCGGCCACACCCAGGCCAACCTGATCGCGGTCCCGGCGGACTGGGCGTACGACATGCTGCTGTTCTGCCAGCGCAACCCCAAGCCCTGTCCGGTCCTCGACGTCACGGACGCCGGATCGTGGACGACCGTCCTCGCCGACGGCGCGGACCTGCGCACCGACCTGCCGCGCTACCGGGTGTGGCGGGAGGGCGAACTGGTGGCGGAGCCGACGGACGCGCGCGCCCACTGGCGCGAGGACCTGGTGGCGTTCCTGATCGGCTGCAGCTTCACCTTCGAGTGGGCGCTGACCGGGGCGGGCGTGCCGGTCCGCCACATCGAGCAGGGCCGCAACGTCCCGATGTACGTCACGAACCGCCCGTGCCGGCCGGCCGGACGGCTGCGCGGCCCCCTGGTGGTCTCCATGCGCCCGGTGCCGCCGCGGCACCTCGCGGCCGCGATCCGGGAGAGCGGTCTGCTCCCCGCGGTGCACGGCAGCCCCGTCCACTGCGGCGATCCGTCGGGGCTGGGCATCGCGGACCTCGGCCGGCCGGACTTCGGCGACGCGGTGGACGCCGAGCCCGACGA
Source organism: Streptomyces sp. NPDC003697 (assembly GCF_053587115.1). Taxonomy (NCBI): domain Bacteria; kingdom Bacillati; phylum Actinomycetota; class Actinomycetes; order Kitasatosporales; family Streptomycetaceae; genus Streptomyces; species Streptomyces sp. NPDC003697. The sequence goes on along the minus strand of NZ_JBSFNN010000086.1, from coordinate 19,557 downwards.
CATCCCGGTGTTCTGGGCCTGCGGGGTGACCCCGCAGGCGGCGGTCATGGCCTCACGGCCGCCGTTCGCGATCACCCACGCGCCGGGCCACATGTTCCTGACCGACGCCCGCGACGAGCAGTACCGCGTGGCCTGAGGAGAAACGCGAAGGACCCATGACCTCGATCGATCTGAACGCCGACCTCGGCGAGGGTTTCGGCCGCTGGCGGCTGACCGACGACGAGCGGCTGCTGTCCGTCGTCACCAGCGCCAACGTGGCCTGCGGCTTCCACGCCGGGGACGCGGTCACCATGCGGCGGGTGTGCGAGCTGGCGGCCGAGCGCGGCGTGCGGATCGGCGCGCAGGTCTCCTACCGGGACCTCGCCGGGTTCGGGCGGCGGGCGATGGACGTGCCGCCGGCCGAACTGGCGGCCGAGGTCGCCTACCAGATCGGCGCTCTGGAGGTCTTCGCGCGGGCGGCGGGCACGCGTGTCCGCTACGTCAAGCCGCACGGCGCGCTGTACCACCGGGTCGTGCACGACGAGGAGCAGGCGGGCGCGGTGGTCGAGGGGGTCCTGCTCGCGGACGCCGCCCTGCCGGTGCTCGGACTGCCCGGTTCGCGGCTGCTCGAGCTGGCCGGGAAGGCCGGTCTCACGGCGGTCACCGAGGCGTTCGCCGACCGGGCCTACACCGACGAGGGCACACTGGTGCCGCGGGGCGGGGACGGGGCGCTGGTCACGGACGCCGAGGCGGTCGTGGCGCGGTCGGTGGACCTGGCCCGGTCCGGCACGGTCACCTCCCGTTCCGGGGCGCGCGTCCGGGTGACGGCCCGTTCGCTGTGCCTGCACGGTGACACGCCGGGCGCGGTGGACCTCGCCCGCCGGGTCCGGGAAGCGCTGACGGCCTCGGGCGTGCGGGTGGAGGCCTTCGCATGAGGATCCTGCCCGTCGGGGACGACGCCCTGCTGGTGGAGGTCTCCTCCCCGGACGAGGCGCAGGCCCTGCACGCGGATCTGCTGCGGCGCCGCGACGAGGGCCTCCTGACGGCCCGTGAGATCGTGCCGGCTGCCCGCACGGTCCTCCTCGACGGCGTGGGCCGGCCGGACCGGCTGGCCGGCGAGCTGACGTCCTCGGTGGCACCCCCCGCGCCCCCGCCCGGGCAGCGGGTGGTGGAACTCCCCGTGCGGTACGACGGCCCGGACCTCGCGGACGTCGCCGCGCACTGGGGTGTCACCGAGCGGGAGGTCGCCCGGGTGCACGCGGCCACCGAGTTCCGGGTGGCCTTCTGCGGGTTCGCGCCCGGCTTCGGCTACCTCACCGGGCTGCCCGCCCGCTGTCATGTCCCGCGCCGGGCCACGCCGCGCACGGGCGTCCCGGCCGGCTCGGTGGCGCTGGCGGGCCCCTACACCGGCGTGTACCCCCGTTCGTCGCCGGGCGGCTGGCAGCTCATCGGCACGACGGACGCGGTGCTGTGGGACCACGCGCGCGTGCCGGCCGCGCTGCTGTCGCCGGGCACGCGGGTGCGCTTCGTGCCGGCCGGTGCCCCGTGACGGACCGTGCGCTCGCCGTGGTCCGCGCCGGGGCGCTGACCACCGTGCAGGACGAGGGGCGTCCCGGCCACGCGCACCTCGGGGTGCCGCGCTCCGGGGCGCTGGACGCTCCGGCGGCCGCGCTCGTCAACCGCCTCGTCGGCAACGCGCCCGGGGCGGCCGTCCTGGAGACCACGGTCGACGGCTGCGCCCTGCGGGCCCGCGCGGCGGTCACCGTCGCGGTCGGGGGCGCGCCCTGCCCGGTCGCGGTGGACGGCCGGCCGGCGGCCTGGGGAGCGCCGGTGAGGGTCCCGGCGGGGGCGCGGGTCGACGTGGGCCGGGCGGTGGCCGGGGTGCGCAGCTATGTCGCCGTCTGCGGCGGCATCGCCGTCGAGCCGGTGCTCGGCAGCCGCTCGACCGACCTGCTGTCGGGGCTCGGCCCGGCCCCTCTCACGGACGGCACGGTGCTTCCGCTCGGGGAGCCGGGACGCCTCCTCACGCGTGTGGACGTCGCCCCGCAGCCGTGTCCGCCGGCCGAACTCGTACTCCGGGTGACGCCCGGCCCGCGCGACGACTGGTTCACCCCGGGAGCCGTTCGCACCCTCACCTCGCGCGCGTACCGCGTGTCGCCGGCGAGCAACCGCATCGGTCTGCGCACCGAGGGGCCCGTGCTCCAGCGGGCCCGGCCGGGTGAACTCCCGAGCGAGGGCCTGGTGCTGGGGTCGGTGCAGGTGCCGCCGGACGGCCGGCCGGTGGTCTTCCTCGCCGACCATCCGACCACCGGCGGCTACCCGGTCATCGGTGTCGTGCGCGCCGCCGACCTCCCGGCCGCCGCGCAGGCGGTGCCGGGCACCCCGGTCCGTTTCGTGCCGGCCGACCGCCGCTGAGCCCGGGACGGGCGGCCGGCCTGCCGCGGGACGTCTCCGGACGGCGCGCTGCTACGGCCGGCTGCGGCGGAAGGAAGAAGCGGGGCGGGGCAGTCGCCTGCCGCGGACTGCCGGGCGGCGGGGGGCGCGCCGTGAGGCGTCCCGTTCACCTCACGGGCACGCAGCGGGGGCAGGGTGAGGCCGGGCGTGCCGGTGCCGGCGGCGGGCCGGACAGGGGACGTCCTGCGCCCGTCGGCGTGGACCGCTGCGGACGAGCGCGGCGCCCCCGGGCGTCCGGCCGCGTCGCCGGCCGGGCCGGTCCGTACCCCGCGCTCCCGGCACCGGACCGGCCGGTCGTCACACGGTCGGCGTGTCGGGGCCGATCCGGCTGCGGACGGCGGTCTGGACCTCGGCCTCCTCGGCCGGATCGGCGGCGAGCCGGCGCAGCCGCTCGACGACGCGGGTGTCGCCGGTCTCGGCGTGCCGGGCGGCCAGTTCCCGGGTGGTCTCCTCGCAGTCCCAGAGGCATTCGACGGCGAATCCGGTGGCGAAGGAGCGGTCGGTGGCGGCCAGGGCGCGGGCGGCACGGCCGCGCAGGTGGGAGGAGGCGGTCTCCCGGTAGATGTGCCTGAGGACGGGGGCGGCGCAGGTGATGCCGAGCCGGCCGGTACCGTCGACGAGGGTCCACAGACTCTCCGCGTCGGGGCCCTCGCCCCGTACGGCTTCTCGGAGCGCGGTGAGGACCAGGTTCCGGTCCTTCGTGCCGCCCTGGCAGGCGAGCACCCGTCCGGCGGCGGTGCCGAGCGCGTCGGGCCGGTGGATCCAGCGGCGCGCGCGGTCCACGGCGGCGAAGCTGCGCATGCGTTCGAAGGCGTCGACGGCGGCTTCCGCGACCACGGCCGAGCCGTCGCCCACCGCCGCCTCGACCAGGTCGAGGGCGTCGCCGTCGTCGCGGTCGGCGAGGTAGCGCAGGGCGGTGCAGCGGGCTCCGTCGGTGCCCTCCCGGGCGGCGCGGAGGATCTCCGGCCGGTCCTCCGGGCCGGCCACGGCGGTGAGACAGCGGGCGGCCGGGACGTGGAGGGCGGCTCCGCGCTCGAAGCCCTGCTGGGCCCACTCGAACACGGCCTGCACACTCCAGCCCGGCCGGGGCCCGGACGGTCGCATCTGCCGCTGCCAGCGGTCGAAGCTGCCGGCCTCCTGAGCGGCCCGCACACGCGTGGCGATCGACGCGCGCGGGTCCTCGGCCCACAGCCGCCAGGGCCGGGGCTCGAAGGCGTCGCGCACGGCGGCGGCCAGCTCCGCCTCCCCCTCGGCGTCGGTGGGGAAACGGGCCAGGACGGGCGCGGCCAGGGAGCGCAGGCCCGCGTCGTCGTCCCGGAGCGCCAGCTCGTCGAGGGCCCAGGCCCAGTTGGTGCCGGAGGCGGCGTACCGGCGCAGCAGCGCGAGCGCGTCCCGCCTGCCGTAGGACGCGAGGTGCCCGAGGACGGCCAGGGCGAGTCCGGTGCGCGACTCGTCGGGGTCGAGGAGGTCCTCGGGGTCGAGGAGGTGGGCCTCGATCGCGTCCAGCTCGCCGCCGAGGTCGAGGAAGAGCCGGGCGTAGTAGAGGGAGCGGTTCTCCACCTGCCAGTCGTGGCGGGGGTCGCGCAGGACGCAGTGGTCCAGTGCCGCGAGCGCCTCGGCACGCGGGGCGGTGAGCGCGTGGAGCGTACCGTCGCCGCGGCCCCGCTGGAGCAGGCCGAGCAGCGTGCCGCTGGGCGCTATGACCGGATCGAACATGGGAAACAGCCTCACATCAAGCGTCGACGCAACCGGGGAACTCGCACTACCTGGCCGCGTGACGACACGTCGGGGCACCCGCCGTCTTCCGCCTGCTGTGAACCATCTTCCTCTGCCTCTCGTCGGTGGCCCGTGCGGACCGGTCACGGCCCGCGCGGTGCGGCAACACCTGCCCAGCCGTCGCGTCCGTGAAGCACGACGTCATGATGACCCGGCGTTTGCGGCACCGCGACCGAAATTTCCGGCGGCCCCGTCCCGCCGGCCCGTTCGCCGCCGGCCGCCCGGCCGGCGCGTGCGCCGGCATGGCCGGCGGCGCCGGGATCAGGCTTCGCCGAACAGCTCCAGCAGTTCGGCGCGGGCGAACATCCGGGCGGTGTCGACGGCCGAAGGCGTCCCCGCCTCCGGGTTCGCGCCGCCCTCCAGCAGGGCCTTGATCACCTCCTGTTCGCCCTTGAAGACGGCTCCCGCGAGGGGAGTCTGGCCCCGGTCGTTGACGCGGTCGGCGTCGGCGCCGCGGGCGAGGAGCGCGCGCACCGCGTCGGCGTGCCCGTGATAGGCGGCGAGCATCACCAGGGAGTCGCCGCGGTCGTTGGTGAGGTTGGCCGGGACGCCGGCGTCGACGTATGCCACGAGTTCCTCGGTGCGGCCCCGCCGGGCCAGATCGAAGATCTTGGTCGCCAGCTCCACGACCTCGGGGTCGGGGGCTTCACTCATCGGCCGGACCGCCTCTCACTGCGAACGAAGGGGGACTGCGGGGAGCAAGGGTACGGCGGCGAGCGGGGCGGCCGTACGGGTGAATCGCCAGCGTACTGGCCGGGGCGGCGCCCGGTCCGCCGCCCCGGGGTCCAGGATCACCACGGACGCACCCGCGCCGCTCTGCCGGTCCGAGCAGCCGCACCCAGGGAGGGAAACCGATCCCATTTCACCCAGTTGCACCTTTTGTCATATGGATACAAGCTGTGATCCTGGAAGGACTCAGGGTGACTTGTCCCCTCGACACCAGGAGATCGCAATGATCCTCTCCCTCTCAGGCGTCGTCCTGCTCGGCGTGATCGTCTTCGTGTTCTTCCGCAAGGACGGACTGAAGGCGTCGCACGCCTGTACCTCGGCGCTGTTCGGCTTCTACCTCTCGAGCACGGCGCTCGCCCCGAGCATCAAGGCCGGCGGCGAGAGCCTGGCGGGTCTCCTCGGCGGCATGAGGTTTTGACGCCGCCGGCCTCTCCCCCGAGGACTCCGGCACGCCGCGTCCAGGGGCACCCATCCGGTACGGACCTCCAGGAGGCAGCAGTGGCCCGGCGCCCCCTCCCCCGCATCCTGAGCACAGGCAGCGCGCAGCTCGCGCGGAGCCGGGACCTGGCCCGGACGGCGGCCGACAGCGCCACGGACGTCCTCCACCCGCTGATCACGATCACCCGCGGGCTGGGCCGGCTGGCCGCGGCCGGGCGGCGCAGGTGGGCGGACACCCCCAAGGACCGGCGCGGGCCGCTGCTGTTCCTGGTGGCCTCGCTGTTCCTGGCCGTGGCACTGGTCCCGTACGGCCTCCTGCTGGCCGCCGTCACGCTGATGGCGGCGGCGGCCTGGCAGGGCCGGGACCGCTCCCCGGCGAAGCCCGGGGCCCCCGACGAGGCGCGCACCCAGCGCCTGAAGTCGCTGTACGACGCCCTGGTCCCGTACTTCACGGCCGCCGACGACCCCGCTCCGCTGTACACGCACGGCGGCGACTGGACGCAGGCCCTCACGGACTACGAGTTCGACGACTCGGGACGCGTCTGCCACCTGCTGATCCGCTACCCGGCCTACTTCACCGACGGCGAGCCCGAGGCCCGCGCCCGCATCGAGCACCTGCTCGCCGCGAAGGCCGGCCGCGGGCGTGAGTACCTCTTCGCCTGGGACGAGGAGGGCAACCAGCTCACCGTCACCGCGCTGGCCCCGCTCCCCACCGACATCGCCGCCCAGCGCTTCGTCACCGCCCCGGGCGAGACGGTCCTCGGTTTCACCGATCCCGCCGAGGTCCAGCGCACGCTCCCGCTCACCCACGGCGAGGAGCACCGGGACGCGCCGCCGGTGGTCTGGCGCACGGGCCTGCGGTCGACCGAGCCGCACCTGCTGGCCGTGGGCCAGCCGGGCAGCGGCACCTCCACCCTGCTGCGCTCCATCGCGCTTCAGGTCCTCCAGCACGGCGACGTGGTCGTCGTCGACGGCGGCGGCACCGGTGAGTACGCCTGCCTGACGGGCCGGGACGGCGTCCTGGCGGTCGAGTGCGGGCTGACCGGGGTGCTGGCGAGCCTGGAGTGGGCGGCCACGGAGACCGAACGGCGGCTGGTCGCCGTGAACCGGGCCCGGCAGGCGGGCCACCCACCGCCGGACGACACCAGACGGCCCCTGTGGCTCCTGCTCGACCGGCCGACCGCGTTCACGCACCTGGCCGCCGCGGACGGCCGCAAGGACCCGCAGACCCTGCTCCAGGTGCCACTGCGGCACGGCCGTGCGGTGAACGTGACCGTCGTCGTGGCAGACCAGTTCGACAGCGCCGACGCCCTCAGCGACGCCGTGCGGCAGCACACACGCGCCCGGGTCGTCCTCGGCCCCGCGACGGCCGAGCAGCTCAAGGCGGTCCTCGGGGCACCGCCGCACACCACGCCGCTCCCGTCGGTCCCTCCCGGGCGCGGGTACGCGCGGCTGGGCACGGGCGCGGTCCACCGGCTCCAGGTACCGGCCACCCCCGACCCGTACGACGACCACGCGAGCGACGCGCACCGTCAGGCGGTGCTGGACCTGCTGCCGCCGAAGACCACACCCGCGGACGGGGAAACGGTCCCGGAGCCCGTGCCGGCCAAGGCCGCGACACCGGAGGCGGCCGTGCCGGAACCCTCCTGAGCGGTGCGTGAGCACGGACCGGGGAGGCCCGGGAGCCGCCCGGTCCGAGGCGCCCGGGACCGTGTCCGGGCGCACCGCACCGCAGCACCGCCCGCCCCCTCTCCCGCGGCGGACGGCGGCCGTTGCCCCGACGTCACGCCACGAACGTCCGCGGCGCCTCTCCCCCGGTGCTCCCGCCCGACTCCACCAGCCGCGCCGCCGCCGCGAGGCGCGTCGCCGCCTCCTCGGCCACCGCTCCCCCGACGGTGAACGGCAGCCGCACATACCCCTCGAACGCGCCGTCGACCCCGAAGCGCGGACCGGAGGGGACGCGCACGCCCACCCGCTCCCCCGCCTCGGCGAGCCGGGACCCCGACAGGCCGCCGGTGCGCACCCACAGCGTGAGCCCGCCGCGCGGCACCTCGAACTCCCAACCGGGCAGCTCCCGCCGGACCGCCGCGACCAGCGCGTCCCGGTTCTCCCTGGCCTGCCCGCGCCGCACCTCCACGGCCTGTTCCCAACCACCAGTGCCGAAGAGCCAGTTCACCGCCAGCTGTTCCAGTACCGGGGTTCCCAGATCGGCGTAGGCACGCGCGGCGACCAGACTGCGGATGACATCGGGAGCCCCCCGGACCCAGCCGATGCGCATCCCGGCCCAGAAGGCCTTGCTGGCCGATCCGACGGTGATCACCGTCGACCCGCCCGGATCGAAGGCGCACACCGGCCGGGGCATCTCCAGGTCCGGTTCGAGGTGCAGCGCGCTCATCGTCTCGTCGACGACGAGCACGGTCCCCGCCGACCGGGCCGCCTCCACCAGCCTGCGCCGCTGGTCCTCGTCGGCGAGGGCGCCGGTGGGGTTGTGGAAGTCGGCGACGACGTAGGCGAGGCGCGGCGCGGCCTCCCGCAGCACCTGGCGCCAGCGGTCCAGATCCCAGCCGGTGAGTCCCTCGGCCATCGCGACGGGGACGAGGCGCGCACCCGCCTCCCGCATCAGCTGCAGGATGTTCGCGTAGCTCGGCGACTCGACCGCGATGCGTTCACCGCGGCCCCCGAACAGATGACAGATGGCGTCGATGGCGCCCATGGCACCCGTCGTCACCATGATCTGCTCGGGCATCGTCGGAATGCCGCGCGCGGTGTACCGCTCGGCGATCATCGAGCGCAGCGCCGGCAGTCCGGCCGGGTAGTCGCCGTGTGTGTGGGCGTAGGGCGGCAGTTCCTCCAGCGCGCCCTGCACCGCGCGGGTGAGCCACGGTTCGGGTGCCGGCAGCGCGGCGCAGCCCAGGTCGATCATCGAGCCGAGCGACTCGGGCGGCAGCGGCTCCAGACCACGCGTGGGGATCGGGTTGCCCGCCGGCACGGCGGTCCAGCTGCCCGCGCCGCGGCGCGACTCCAGGAAGCCCTCGGTGCGCAGCGCCTCGTAGGCGGCGGCGACCGTGGTGCGGCTGACGGACAGGGCCAGGGCCAGTTCCCGCTCGGCCGGCAGCCGGGCGGCCACCGGGACGCGGCCTTCCAGGACCAGCAGCCGGATGCCGTCGGCGAGCGCGCGGTAGGCGGGCGGGCGGCGCGTGCCGGGGCCCGCCGGCCGGTCCTGCTGGGAGTTGAGCAGCCGGGCGAGCTGCGCGGCACCCACCGCTGAGGTCCACTGCGCCATGACTACCAGTCCACCTTCCCGGAATTGGCCATGGATGGCATGTCTTTCCCCGCCACAGAGTGTCACGAGTCAGGCCACCACTACCACCCAGGGGGATGTCGTGTCCGCACCGGGACGCCCAGGAAGACGCCTGGTCCAGCTCTACGCCGGGCTCACGCTGTACGGCGCGAGTTCCGCGCTCCTCGTCCGGGCGGGTCTCGGCCTGGAGCCGTGGAACGTGCTGCACCAGGGGCTGGCCGAGCTGACCGGCCTGACGATCGGCGTGGTGTCGATCGTCGTCGGCGCGGCGGTGCTGCTGCTGTGGATCCCCCTGCGCCAGCGCCCGGGCCTCGGCACGGTCTCCAACGTCTTCGTCGTCGGCCTCGCCATGGACGGCACGCTCGCCCTGGTGCCGAGCGCGCACGCCCTGACCGTCCGGATTCCCCTGCTGCTGGCGGGCATCCTGCTCAACGGCGTGGCCACCGGCCTCTACATCGCCGCCCGCCTCGGACCCGGTCCCCGCGACGGGCTGATGACCGGGCTGCACCGGCGCACGGGCCGCTCGATCCGCCTGATGCGGACGGCCGTCGAGGTGGCGGTGGTCGTCACCGGCTTCGTCCTCGGCGGCACGATCGGGGTGGGAACGCTCCTGTACGCGGTGGCCATCGGACCGCTGGCCCAGCTCTTCCTGCGGGTGTTCGCCGTCCCGGCGGTATCCGCGAGCGGCACGGCCGTTGCCCCGGTGACACCCCGACGGGCGATACTGCGTCCGTGAGCACCCTCGTACGCCACCCGTATCTCGACCACCCGGGCCCCCTCGCCTTCGCGCACCGCGGCGGCGCCGCCGACGGTCTGGAGAACACCGTGGCGCAGTTCCGGCGCGCGGTGGAGCTCGGCTACCGGTACATGGAGACCGACGTCCACGCCACGGCGGACGGCAGGCTGGCCGCCCTGCACGACGCGACGCTGGACCGGGTGACCGACGGCGCGGGGCGTATCGCGGACCTGCCGTGGGCGGAGGTCCGGCAGGCGCGTGTGGGGGGCCGCGAGCCGGTGCCGCTGTTCGAGGAACTGCTGGAGACCTTCCCCGAGGCGCGCTGGAACGTCGACGTGAAGGCGGAATCCGCGCTGGGTCCGCTGCTGGAGCTGATCGGGCGGACCGGCGCCTGGGACCGCGTGTGCGTCGGCTCGTTCTCCGAGGCGCGCGTGGTCCGGGCCCAGCGGCTGGCCGGGCCCCGTCTGGCGACGTCGTACGGCACGCGCGGGGTGCTGGGCCTGCGGCTGCGGTCCTGGGGGCTGCCGGCCGCGCCGCGCACGTCGGCGGTCGCCGCGCAGGTCCCGGTCTCCCGGTCGGGCGTCCCGGTGGTGGACTCGCTGTTCCTGCGCGCCGCCCACGCGCGCGGGCTGCAGGTGCACGTCTGGACGGTGAACGAGCCGACGCTGATGCACCGGCTGCTGGACCTGGGCGTCGATGGCATCATGACCGATCACATCGACACGCTGCGCCAGGTCATGGAGGAGCGGGGCGTCTGGGCCTGAGGGCCCGCGGCGCTCGGGCCCCGGGGGCCGGCGCGGCACCAGCAGCGGGGAGGCGAGGGCACGGGTGGGCACCGACACCGTGCGGGAACCGGCGGCCGGCGAGGCCGCCGGGCGGCGCCGTGAGCAAAGGGGCTGGTACGTCTACGACTGGGCGTGCTCCGTCTATTCGACGAGCGTGCTCACCGTGTTCCTCGGCCCCTATCTGACGGCGGTCGCCCAGTCGGCGGCGGACCCGGCGGGGTTCGTGCACCCCCTGGGCGTTCCGGTCCGGGCAGGGTCGTTCTTCGCCTACTGCGTGTCGGCCTCCGTGATCCTGGCCATCGTGGTCATGCCGGTCGCGGGCGCGGCGGCCGACCGCACGGGACGCAAGAAACCGCTGCTCGCGGCCGCCGCCTACACGGGCGCCGCGGCCACCTCGGGGCTGTTCCTCCTGGACGGCGACCGGTATCTGCTCGGCGGCGTCCTGCTCGTCCTCGCCAACGCGTCCCTGGCCGTCTCGATGGTCCTGTACAACTCCTATCTGCCGCAGATCGCGGCGCCCGAGGAGCGCGACGCGGTCTCGTCCCGGGGCTGGGCCCTCGGTTACGCGGCCGGCTCCCTGGTGCTGGTCGCGAACCTGGTGTTGTTCACCGCGCACGGCTCCTTCGGGGTCTCCGAGTCCATGGCCGTGCGGATCTGCCTGGCCTCGGCGGGGCTGTGGTGGGGCGCCTTCACGCTGGTCCCGCTGAAACGGCTGCGCGACCGCCGTACCGGGACCGCGGCCGCGCCGGCGCACGGCTGGCGCCAACTGGCGGCCACGGTCCGGGACATGAGGGGCAAACCGTTCACGCTGGCCTTCCTGCTCGCCTACCTGATCTACAACGACGGCATCCAGACGGTGATCTCGCAGGCGTCGGTGTACGGGTCCGAGGAACTGGGCCTGAGCCAGTCGACGCTCATCACCGCGGTGCTGATGGTCCAGGTGCTGGCGGTGGCGGGGGCGCTGGGCATGGGGCGGCTGGCCCGGACCTACGGCACGAAGCGGACGATCCTCGGCTCCCTCCTCGCCTGGACGGCCACCCTGGGCGCGGGGTACTTCCTGCCGGCCGGCGCGCCCGTGTGGTTCTTCGTGCTGGCCGCCGGCATCGGGCTGGTCCTCGGCGGCAGCCAGGCACTGTCCCGGTCGCTGTTCTCCCACCTCGTGCCGCCGGGCAAGGAGGCCGAGTACTTCTCGGCGTACGAGATGAGCGACCGCGGCATGAGCTGGCTGGGGCCGCTGCTGTTCGGGATCACCTACCAGCTGACCGGGAGCTACCGGGACGCGATCGTGTCGCTGGTGGCGTTCTTCGTGATCGGCTTCGCCCTGCTCGCCCGGGTTCCGGTGCGGCGGGCGATCCACGACGCGGGCAATCCGGTCCCCGAGCGGATTTAGCGCTCGGCGTGAAAGGGATGTAGTGTACGCGTTTGGCCTGCCAGGCGTACCGTTACTGCGCGTTGAAGTTGCCCGAACGCTGGGTGACATCTCCTTGCAGAGGTGACAAACCGGGCGTCGGTGGGTACTGCACTGGTTGACAAGGCTGCGGCTACGACGGCGACGCATGGCCCGAAACGGGACTCGGGACGGGAATCTTTACCGCCGACCGGACGTTGACCGGATGACGACGACAGCGACACCTGTCCTGTGGGCGACAAGCCCGGGAGGCACGATTCATGAGTGAGCGAGCTCTTCGCGGCACGCGCCTCGTGGTGACCAGCTACGAGACGGACCGCGGCATCGACCTGGCTCCGCGCCAGGCCGTGGAGTACGCATGCGAGAAGGGGCACCGCTTCGAGATGCCCTTCTCGGTCGAGGCGGAGATCCCGCCGGAGTGGGAGTGCAAGGTCTGCGGGGCCCCGGCACTCCTGGTGGACGGCGACGGCCCTGAGGAGAAGAAGGCCAAGCCCGCGCGTACGCACTGGGACATGCTGATGGAGCGGCGCACCCGTGAGGAGCTCGAAGAGGTCCTCGAGGAGCGTCTCGCCGTCCTGCGCTCGGGTGCGATGAACATCGCTGTTCATCCCCGGGACAGCCGCAAGTCGGCGTAGGCCCCGGACGCGCTCGGCCGGAAGCAGCGCACGCACATGACCGCGGGCGCCGTACCTCAGGTACGGCGCCCGCGGTCTTTGTCCGTCGGCACGGTGCCCCCGCGCTCGTGGCAGGCGGGGCCGCGGCACCGGACCCCCACGGCACCGTCAGCGGGTGAGCGGCGGGTGCTGCTCCCCCGGGGTGTCCCCGGGCTCCTCCCGGATCACCTCGCCCTGGACGACCTTGCCGTCGGGGCGGTGGATGCGGACCTGCTGGAAGGCGTCGCCGAAACCCCCGGGGGCGGAGCCGCGCAGGCTGCGGCCGACGGTGCGCTCGGTGAGACGGCCGGCGGCCTTCTGCAGCGGCGGCAGGAGCAGCAGCAGGCCCAGCGCGTCCGAGATCAGGCCGGGGATCATCAGCAGCAGGCCGCCGAGCATCATCCAGCCGTTGCCGCCGCCGCGCGCCGGGGCGCCTCCGACCCGCAGCGCCTCGTTCAGGTTCTGGAAGGCGCGCCGGCCCGCCCGCTTGATCACCACCGCGCCGAACAGGAACCCGGCGGCCAGCAGCAGGAGGACCGTGAATCCGCCCGCCGCGTCCGCGACCAGCGTCAGCAGCCAGACCTCCAGCACCAGCCACACGGCTACACCCAGCGGCAGCCAGGAGCGCAGCCGGGAGCGGCGGGGCCGGGCGGCGGAGGGGGAGGTCGGAGCGCCAGTCGTCATGCGTCCAGTGTGCCTGGCCCCGGCTCAACGCGGCGCAAGAGGGGCTGCACGGGTCCGGACCCGCCGCGCGGACGGTACCGCTACCCCTGCGCCCGGGTGTCGCGGCCCGCGATCCGGGCCACCCGCTCCCCCACGCCCCACGACGTGACCCGCCACAGCGCCTCGATGAGGATGTCGCGGCTCATCTTGGAGTCGCCCAGCTCCCGCTCGACGAACGTGATGGGCACCTCGACCACGTGGTAGCCGGCCTTCACCGCACGTCGGGCCAGGTCCACCTGGAAGCAGTAGCCCTGCGACGCGACCTCCTCCAGGCCGAGACCTTCGAGGGTCTCGCGCCGGAAGGCCCGGTAGCCGCCGGTGACGTCGCGCAGCGGCAGGTCGAGCGCCATACGGGAGTAGAGGCTGCCGCCGCGGGAGATGAACTCGCGGCTCTTGGGCCAGTTCACCACTCGCCCGCCCGGCACCCAGCGGGAGCCGAGCACCAGGTCCGCCCCCTTCAGCGCGGTCAGCAGCCGGGGCAGCTCCTCGGGCTGGTGGGAGCCGTCGGCGTCCATCTCGACCAGCACGCCGTAGTCGTGCTCCAGACCCCAGCGGAAGCCCGCGAGGTAGGCGGCGCCCAGCCCCTCCTTGCCCTTGCGGTGCAGCACATGGACCTGGTCGTCCTCGGCGGCCAGCTCGTCGGCGAGCTTGCCGGTGCCGTCGGGGCTGTTGTCGTCGGCCACGAGCACGTGCGCCTCGGGAACCGCCTTGCGCACGCGGCCCACGATCGCCTTGACGTTCTCCGCCTCGTTGTAGGTCGGAATGATCACCAAGGCCGTGCCGAGCGGGCCGAACTGCCTCTGCTGGGCCGGTGCCACGAGGTTCCCGTCGCCGTCGTTCACTGCTGCCCCTTCACGTCCATACGCAGAGGACCACCATAGTGGCCACGGCCTGCGGTGACGCGACGGCACGTGCGTTTGGTGGTGTCGATTCGACGGGAGCGGGGTAGGAAGTCGCTTTTGCCTGCGTGTGCCCTGCGGAGGGGGCCCGGCGCCCTTCGGGCCGACCCGGGACCCGCTGGCTGCGGATCGACCGAAAGCCGTTGTCTACTGAGCGCCCGGGCCCCGCCCGGGTCACCCACCCTGCCGACCGTCCGGAACGTTCCCCGCCGGCGCGGGCGCTGGGCCTGGCTCCCAGTGACGGTGACCCGGTGCGGCACACCGTCCCTGACCCAGCGGCGCTGCGACGCCTGCGCGGAAGTTCCCCGGTCGGGCGTCCGGTGGTGGACCCGGCAGAACCTACCGGCCCTCCGCCGCGGCCTGTCAACAGGCTCTTGAGCTGCGCGGACGCCCCCGCAGCGGGCACGGTGCGAAGGATGCGCAGGTCGCGTGACGGGGCGGCGGGCGTTCGGCGCCACCCTGCCGCCCCGGCAGATCACTCGCCCGGCCGTACGAACACCGTCCGCCCGCCCACCACGGTGCGCAGGCAGACGGGCAGGTCGCGGCCCGGGGTCAGGTCGGGCAGACCGGGCGTGCCGGACCGCGGGTCGGTCGACCAGCGGGCGACCCGGTCGTCGGGGGCCTGGACCACGAGCTCACCGGTACGCCAGACGGCGTAGTCGGCGGGTGCGCCCGGCACCAGGACACCCGCGTCGTCGCGTCCGATCGCCCGCCAGCCGCCGCGCGTGTGTGCGGCGAACGCCGCGCGCACGGAGACCCGGTGCTCGGGGGTGTGGTGGAAGGCCGCCGCGCGGACGGTCCCCCAGGGGTCCAGCGGCGTCACGGGGCTGTCGGAGCCGAACGCGAGCGGCACGCCGACGCGCAGGAGGGCCGCGAAGGGGTTGAGCGTCCTGGCCCGCTCGACGCCGAGCCGCTGTGCGTACATGCCCTCCTCGCCGCCCCACAGCGCGTCGAATGCGGGCTGCACGGAGGCGGTCAGGCCCAGCTCGGCGAAGGCCGCGACGGTCTCCGGCGTGAGCATCTCGGCGTGTTCCACGCGGTGCCGGGCGGCACGGACCCGGGCCAGGCCCACCTTGTCGGCGGCGGCGCGCATGCCCTCGACGACGGCGCTGACGGCGGCGTCGCCGATGGCGTGGAAGCCCGCCTGGAGGCCCGCTTCGGTGCAGGCGGCGACATGGGCCGCGACGGCGGCCGCGTCCAGGTAGGCGGTGCCGGTGTGCCCGGCGTCGGCGTAGGGCTGGTGCAGACAGGCGGTGTGCGAGCCGAGGGCGCCGTCGACGAAGAGGTCGCCGGCCGCTCCCGCCGCGCCCAGTTCCCGGGCCCGGGCGACGCCCTCGTCGCCCGATTCGGCCCAGTAGCCGACGACGCGCGGGCCCGGCTCCCCCGCCGCGATCCGGAGCAGGTCCTGGAAGTCGTCCTCGGAGGAGATCTGCGGGCCGGCGCACTCGTGGACCGAGCCGATACCGACGGAGGCGGCGTGGGCGAGGGCGGCGCGCTGGGCGGCGGCGCGCTGGGCGGGCGTGACGGCGCCGAACGCGGCCGCGCGCACGGCGTGGTGGGCGTCGGCGGTGAGCGGGGCGTCGGCGACGGGGCCGAGTGCGGGGACGAGGTCGAGCAGCGCCGTGGTGACGACGGCCGAGTGCACGTCGATCCGGCTCAAGTAGAGCGGACGCCCACCGGTGGCCTCGTCGAGCTCGGCACGCGCCGGGGGCCGGCCGTCGGGCCAGCGGGCCGCGTCCCAGCCGTGACCGAGCAGGACGCGGTCGTCCGGACGGGCGGCGGCGAAGTCCCGCACCAGCGCGAGGGCGGCCTGCAGGGACGGTGCCGCGGACAGGTCCAGACCGGTGAGGGCGAGCCCGGTGGCGGTGGTGTGCACGTGGGCGTCGGTGAACGCCGGGGTGACGAGGGCGCCGTCCAGGTCGACCACCTCGTCGACGCCGTCCGCGAAGGCGTCGGCCGCGCCCTCGGAACCGACCCAGGCGATCTGTCCGGCCTCGACGACCATCGCCGTGGCGAACGGGTCGGCGGGGCTGTGGACCTCTCCGCGGCGGAGCAGGACGGTCTTCGTCGGGGCGGTGCGCTCACTCATGGGAACAGTCTCTCCCGCGGCGCGCGCCGCCGGGCAGGCAGGTCGGCCGAGGACGCGCACCGCCCGGCCGCGGGCGGGCCGGGCCCCTGCCGCCGGCACGCGCGTGAACCGGGTCCGCGCCGCCCGCGACGCCGCGAGGTGCCGACGTCGGCCGGAGGGTCTTTGGGGGGCGCGGGTGCTGCTTCCCGCGCCCGAAAGGGACACCGGCCGGACCCGCGGCGCCCCGGCGCGCGGGTGACTCAGCTGCGCGGAAGCCGTGCACGGGTGGCCGGCCGGCGCGGAGGCGGGTGCGCGGGAGCGTCAGACGCGCGGGGGCCGGGCCTCGTACGGTGTCGACAGCACCACCGTGGTGCGGGTCGACACCCCCGCCAGCGAGCGCACCCGGGCGAGCAGTTCCTCCAGTTCGTGCGGGGTGGAGACCCGCACCTTCAGGATGTAGTTCTCGTCGCCCGCGACGCTGTGGCAGGCCTCGATCTCCGGCACGCCCGCCAGGCGGTCCGCGATGTCGTCGGGGGCGCTCGGGTCGAACGGTTTCACCGAGATGAAGGCGGTCATCGGGAGCCCCACGGCCTCGGGGTCGACGACCGCGGCGTAGCCGCGGATGACGCCACGCTGCTCCAGCCGCCGCACCCGCTGGTGCACGGCCGACGTGGACAGCCCCGTGGCCCTGCCCAGGTCGGTGTAGCTCATCCGCCCGTCCTTGACGAGCAGCTGCACGATCTGTCGGTCCAGCTCCTCCATGGCGCTAGAACCTACAGGGCGCCCGATCCCCTCGGATACTCGGCGGCCCAGGCCATACCCGGTTCGTGATGTGTCCGCGGCGATGCGGGAGCCGCCCCCGGAACCACCGGGCACGACCGCGGGTAGCGGGATGTGACGAACGCCACAGACTCCGGCACACGACTCCGTGATGCTCTCGTGATTACCCCCCGGGTCCGGAGGGAAGTGCTTGCTGTGGTCGAGGCCGCAGCGCCTTCACGGCCCAGCCCGAGGGGGAGAATCCCATGCAGAGTCTTAAGCGCCCAGGTCGTTCCGCGTCCAAGCGGCAGCAGCCGGTCGTCGTCGAGCCCGAGCCGGAGGGCGTCGAACCCGACGGCTCCGACGTGTTCGACGAGACCGACGCCTACGACACCTTCGAGATGTACCGGGTGATCTGCCCGGAGTGCGCGCAGCCCATCGCACTGCTGGCGGACGAGGAGGTGCTGCCGGAGCACGCGCTGTGCGCCTCTCCGTGGAACCCGTTCGGCCTCACGGTCTGCGCCGGCACCGGTCGCCGGGCCTCCGACGCCCGCCCCGCGGACGAGTCGCACCGGCCCCAGGAGCAGGATGCCGCCCTGCTGCTGACGCTCCCTCATGGGCTCGACTGGCGGATGCAGCCCTTCTCGCACGTCGGCGGACCGGGCTCCCGCCCGATGCGGGTGCCGGCGATGCGCCGCCAGGCCGCCTGAGCGAGCGCGGCCCGTCCTGTGATCCCCTGCACCATGGCGCACGCGCCGTGGTGCAGCACCGGAGATGTCTCCCCCGCACTGTCACCGCGCCCCGGCATCCGCGTCGCCGAAGCGACGGGCGCGCCGCGAGTGACGTGCCCTCAAACACCGCGCCGTGCACGGCGGTCGACGTCCGTGACCGCCTCTGAGCCGAGCGGCGTGGACGACGGTGAACGCACGCGCGATTGCCCACGGCGGTGACCTGCCCGCCCCGCGCGCCGTTGCCCGGGCATGAGCTCCCGAACTACGGCCACGGGACACCGACGCCGCATCCTGGTGACGGCGCCCGCGGAACCGGTTGCCCCGGGGCCGCCGCACCTCCAGGACCCGCCGATCTACCGGGACCTGCTGCGCGCCTGGGCCGACCGGGGCCGGACCCTGCCGGGGCGCCACGACCCGGAGTGGGTCCGCCTGGCGGCGCCTCCGGCCGGCCCCGGACAGGTCAGCGCGTCTCGGGACCCGCGACGTGACGCGCGATGACCATCCGCTGGATCTGGTTGGTGCCCTCGACGATCTGCAGGACCTTGGCCTCCCGGAAGTAGCGCTCGACCGGGAAGTCCGCCGTGTAGCCGTAGCCGCCGAGCACCTGGACGGCGTCCGTGGTCACCTTCATGGCCGTGTCGGTGCAGAACAGCTTGGCCATGGCCGCCTGCCGTGCGAACGGCCGGCCCGCGTCCCGCAGGCGTGCCGCCGTCAGGTACAGCGCACGGCCGGCCTCGATCTGCGTCGCCATGTCGGCAAGCATGAAGCGCAGCCCCTGGAAGTCGGCGATCGGCCGCCCGAACTGCCGCCGCTGGGCGGCGTAGGAGACGGCCCCGTCGAGCGCCGCCTGGGCGACGCCGATCGCGCAGGCCGCGATGCCGAGCCGCCCGGAGTCGAGGGCGGACAGCGCTATGGCGAAGCCCTGCCCCTCCTCGCCGATGCGCCGCTCGTCGGGGATCCGCACCCCGTCGAGGTGGATCTGCGCGGTGGGCGAGCCCTTGAGGCCCATCTTCTTCTCCGGCGCCGCGGCGCTCAGGCCCTCGGCGCCGCCGGGCACCAGGAAGGCCGTGATGCCGCGCGGGCCCTCGTCGCCGGTGCGCGCCATGACCGTGTAGAAGTCGGCGATGCCGCCGTGCGTGATCCAGGCCTTGGTGCCCGTGAGCACCCAGCTGTCGCCGTCCCGGACGGCCCGGGTGCGCAGGGACGCGGCGTCCGAGCCGGAGGACGGCTCGGACAGGGCGTACGCGCCGACGAGGCCGCCGCCGAGCATCGCGGGCAGGTGCTCGACCTGCTGCTGCTTGGTGCCGTAGGCGGCGAGGGCGTAGGAGGCGAGCGTGTGGACGCTGAGACCGAGGCCGACGGTGAGCCGGGCGGCGGCAAGCTCTTCGAGGACCTGCAGGTAGACCTCGTACGGCTGGTCACCGCCGCCGTACTCGGAGTCGTACGGCAGGCCGAGCAGGCCCGATTGCGACAGCAGGGTGAAGACCTCGCGCGGGAAGCGCCCGGCGTCCTCCTCCTCGGCCGCCTTCGGGCCGATCTCACGCTGCGCGATGTCACGGACCAGCGAGATCAGATCCCGGGCCTCGTCCGTGGGCAGTTGCCGGTCCACCGGCTGCGGGGCGCGGTCGGGCATGGCGACGCTCTCCTCCCTTGTCGGGCACATCGGCGGACGTGCGCCTTGGGTGGGGCGGCTCCGCCGGGTCTTCCTGGGCTCGGCCGTCGCTCGCTCTTCCGGGTCACGGAAGCTGCTGACCAGCGGCTGTGGGCTGTGAGTATGCCCGATCGGAACGACGGCGTCACCGGTTAACGACCGCTTACTTCGAGAAAAGGATAGGCCGTTCGGGACCGCGCCGCACCCTGGAGCGGCGGGCGGTGACCCTCCCGTGATCCGGCGCCGGCGGACGGCCCTCGTCGAGGCGCGGCCGGCTCTGCCGAAGGCCCCGCCGGCAGGGGGCATGAACCGCCCGGACGCCGCCGGCGGGGGCGGGCCGAGAACCCGCGGGCAGTCGGGCGGCGGGGCCCAGTGCCGCGACAGGCCCGGGAAGTGGTCGGGATGGTTGTCCCTCGACAGTGACAGTAGCGCGGGGGAGCGCGGCGCGTCCCGGGGCGGTACCGAGC
>NZ_JBSFNN010000085.1:0-30181 GCF_053587115.1 Streptomyces sp. NPDC003697 | reverse complement strand
TCCCTCGCCCACGCCCTCGCGACGGGGCGGGCGGTGTTCGGTCATCGTGCGGTGGCGGCGGCCTGCACGCCCGGCGCGACACCGGACTCGGTGGTCGCCGCCTGCCTGTCCCTGGCGAAGGACGGCACGCGGGCGGCGATCGAGGCGGTGTGCGAGACCGCCGCCCGTCACACGGACTTCGAGTCGGCGCTGGACCCGCTGCGGGAGGCGGTCGCGCCCTTCGACACGGTGGGCCCCGACTACCGCAGCCCGTCGCTGGGCGCCCGCCGTCCCTCCCGTCTGCACGCCGTCGAGGAACTGCCCGTGGCGCTCGGCATGCTGGTCGTCTCCGGCGGCGACTTCCGCCACGCGGTGCTGGGCGCGGTGAACTACGGCCGCGACTGCGACTCCATCGCCACGATGGCGGGCGCGCTGGCCGGCGCGCTCGGCTGCCCGGTCCCCGCGGAGTGGGCGACGACGGTGGCGCAGGCGAGCCGCCTGGACCTGTGGGAGCCGGCCCGCACGCTGGCCGGCGTGACCCGGGAGGTCTTCGCGCGGGACGTCCGGCGGCGGCGCGCGCACGAGGAGGCGTTCGCCCGGATCGGGGGCACGGCGTGCTCCGGCTGACCTGGGTGCAGCCGGAGGACCTGCTCGGCCACGAGCTGCGCCAGGCCGCCCAGGACGGCCGCGAACCGTCGGCCGTCGCCGCCCGCTGGCGCGCCGCGGGCGGCCCGCAGGCGCCCGCGCGGGCGGGCGCCTCGCCCGAGCGGCCCTCGCGCTACCTGCGTCTGCTCGCGGAGGACCTGCTGGACGAGCTGGCGGAGCTGCCGAGCAGGCTGGCGGAGGCGGAGCCGACGGACCTGCCGGGGATCAGGGCCGGCTGCCCCGCCTGGCCCGCCCGGCGCGCGGCGGGCGCGCCCGGCCCGTCGCTGCGCACCCGGCTGGAGGCCGCCTGGCTGGGCCGCGCCGCCGGCTGCCTGCTCGGCAAGCCCGTCGAGAAGCTGCCCCTGACCGGCATCCGCCTCCTCGCCCGCGCCACCGGCAACTGGCCCCTCACCACCTGGTTCACCGCCCACGGCCTGCCCGCAGACCTGGCCGCCCGGTACCCGTGGAACCGGCGCTCCGCGGCGACCTCGCTCGCCGAGAACATCGACGGCATGCCCGAGGACGACGACCTCGACTACCCGCTGGTCGGCCTGCTGCTGCTCGCACGCCACGGCCGGACCTTCACCACCGCCGACGTGGCCCGCCTCTGGCTCGACGTCCTGCCCGCCGGCCGCACCTTCACCGCCGAACGCGTCGCCTACCGCAACCTGCTCACCGGCGTCGAACCCCCTCGCACCGCCCGTCACCGCAACCCCTTCCGGGAGTGGATCGGCGCGCTGATCCGCGCCGACGTGCACGGCTGGACGAATCCCGGCGACCCCGCGGCCGCCGCCGAGCAGGCCCACCGCGACGCCACCCTCACCCACACCGCCAACGGCGTCTACGCGGCCATGTTCACCGCCGCCGTCGTCGCCACCGCGGCCACCGGCGACCACGACGTCCACGCCTGCCTGGCCGCCGGCCTGAGCGTCGTGCCGCACGGCTCCCGGCTCGCCCGGGCGGTCCGGCACGCCGTGCGGCTGGCGCGCACGCACGAGGACTTCGACGCGGTCGTGGACGAACTGCACGCCACCCACTCCCCCACCTACCACTGGGTCCACGCCGTCCCCAACACCGCCCTGACCGCCGCCGCCCTCACCCACGCCGACGGCGACTTCGCGGGCTCCGTCTGCCGTGCCGTCTCCGGCGGCTGGGACACCGACTCCAACGGCGCCACGGCCGGCGGCATCGCCGGCCTGCTCGCCGGGAGTCCCGCCGCCCTGCCCGAGCGCTGGACGGGCCCGCTCAAGAACCGGCTGGCCACCTGCGTCGGCGACTTCGACGGCACCGGCTTCGACCACCTGGCCCACCTCACCTTCCTGGAGGCGTCCCGCCCATGACCGACCGCGACGTGTCACCGCCGGCGCCGTGCCACCGCACCGGAAGCGGGACGGGGCGCCCGTCATGACCGCATCCCGCCCCACCCCCCGTCCCGCCGCCGCGCAGCCCGCCGCACCGCCGGCCGGCGCCACCCCGCAGCCCGCCGCCGCGACCGGTGCCGTGCAGCCCGCCGCCCCGCTGGCCGGCCTGCGCGTCCTGGACCTCGCGACCCTCTTCGCCGGCCCGATCGCCGCCACCATGCTCGGCGACTTCGGCGCCGAGGTGATCAAGGTCGAGCATCCCGCGAAGCCGGACCCCTCCCGCGGTCACGGCCCGTCCAAGGACGGCGTCGGCCTGTGGTGGAAGCTGCTCGGCCGCAACAAGCGCGCGATCACCCTGGACCTGTCCCGGCCGGGCGGCCGCGCCACCCTGCTGCGCCTCGCCGCCACCGCCGACGTGATCGTCGAGAACTTCCGCCCCGGCACCCTGGAGAAGTGGGACCTCGGCTGGCCGGAGCTGTCCGCCGTCAACCCCCGGCTGGTCCTCGCCCGCGTCACCGCCTTCGGCCAGTTCGGCCCTTACGCCCACCGCCCCGGCTTCGGCACCCTCGCCGAGGCGATGAGCGGCTTCGCCGCGATCACCGGCGAAGCGGACGGGCCGCCGACGCTCCCGCCGTTCGGCCTGGCCGACTCGATCGCCGGTCTGGCCACCGCGTACGCGGTGATGACCGCGCTGGCGGCGCGTGAGCGCGCGGGCGGTGGCCAGGTGGTGGACATGGCGATCATCGAGCCGATCCTGACGGCCCTCGGACCCCAGCCCCTCTGGTACGACCAGCTCGGCCACGTCCAGCCCCGCACCGGCAACCGCACTCAGAACAACGCGCCCCGCAACACCTACCGCACGGCCGACGGCACCTGGGTCGCCGTGTCCACCTCGGCCCAGTCGGTGGCCGAACGCGTGATGCACCTGGTGGGCCGTCCGGAGCTGGTCGACGAGCCGTGGTTCGCCACCGGCGAGGGCCGGGCCCGGCACGCGGACGTCCTGGACACGGCGGTCGGGGGCTGGATCGCCCGGCACACCCGCACCGACGTGCTGACCGCCTTCGAGAAGGCGGAGGCGGCGATCGCGCCGGTCCAGGACGTCCGGGACGTGATGACCGACCCGCAGTACCAGGCCCTGGGCACCATCACGACGGTCGACGACCCCGAGCTGGGCGCGCTGCGCATGCAGAACGTCCTCTTCCGGCTCTCCGCCACCCCGGGCGCGATCCGCTGGGCGGGCCGCCCGCACGGCGCGGACACCGAGGCGGTACTCACCGAGCTGGGCCTCACCCCGGCGGAGCTGGCGGCGCTGCGGGCGGAGGGCGCCCTGTGACGCCCGCCGCCCCCTTCCCGCTGACCTGGCTCTACGCCCCCGGCGACCGCCCCCACGTCGTCGCCAAGGCCCTGGCGTCCGGCGCCGACATCGTCGTCGTCGACCTCGAGGACGCCGTCGCCCCGGACCGCAAGGACTACGCCCGCGACGCCACGGCCGAACTCCTGAGCGAGCCGGCGCCGGTCCCGGTCCACGTCCGCGTGAACGCCCTCGACGGGCCGCTCGCGGCGGCCGACCTCGACGCGATCGCGTACCTCCCCGGACTCGCCGGGCTGCGGCTGCCGAAGGTGAGCTCCGCCGAGCAGGTGGCGCGTGTCGCCGAGCGCACGGCGACGGCGGCGCGGGGCACGGCGCACCCGGACGGCGAGGGGCCCCGCGCGCCCGCCGGCGGGACGGGACCGCCGCTGTACGCGCTCCTCGAATCGGCCCTCGCCATCGAGCACGCCTTCGCCGTCGCCTCGGCCCACGGGTCGCTGCGCGGCGTGTCGATCGGCGAGGCGGACCTGCGGGCCGACCTCGGGGTCCTGGACGACGCGGGCCTCGACTGGTCCCGCGCCCGGGTGGTCGTCGCCGCGCGGGCGGCCGGACTCGCACCGCCCACCCAGTGCGTGCACCCCGACATCCGGGACCTGGAGGGGCTGGCGGCGTCCTGCGCCCACGGCCGCCGGCTGGGCTTCCTGGGCCGCGCGGCCATCCACCCGGGCCAGCTGCCGATCATCGAGCGGGCCTACCTTCCGACCGAGCGGGAGCTGGAGGAGGCCGAGACGATCATCAAGGCGGCCACGACACGGCAGGGCGCCCAGGCGTTGCCGGACGGCCGCTTCGTCGACGCAGCGGTGGTGGCGGCGGCGCAGCGCACCCTGTCCCTGGCGCGCAGATGCTGACGCCCGAAGAACCCATCCACCGCGCCTCTTCGCCTGCCCGTGCACGGCGAGGGCGCCCGGAAAGTCCCGGGCGCCCTCGTCCTCGTTCTCGTGGCACGGCAGGGGCGTCAGCCCTTCTTCGCCGCCGCCGATCCGGCCCCGTCCCTGACACCGGACGACGTGGCCTCGTCCTTCCCGTCCGCCGACGCGGTGTCGTCGTTCGCGCTCGACGGCGCGGCCTCGTCCTCCACCGCGGCGGAGGCGTCTGCGTCGGGTTCGCCGTCCGCGCCGGTACTCTCACCGGCGGCGGTCTTCCCGTCGGCAGCGGTCCTGCCGCCGGCCGTGGTCTTGTCCTCGGCGGCGGCCTTCCCGGCGCCGTCGGCGGCGGCCTCGGTCTCGGCCGCGGCGCCGGAGTCGCCGTCCAGGGGCTCGGCACCCGGTTCCACCACGGTCTCCCGGCCCGGCCGCTTCTTCGCGGAGATCGCGATGTACGCCACGGCCAGCAGGAACACGCCGAGCGCGGTCCAGTCGTTCAGGCGGAGGCCCAGGATGTGGTGGGCGTCGTCGACCCGCATGTACTCGATCCAGGCGCGGCCGACGCAGTACGCGGCGACGTACAGGGCGAACGCCCGGCCGTGACCCAGCCGGAAGCGGCGGTCGGCCCAGATGACCAGGAGGCCCACACCGAGGCACCACAGGGACTCGTACAGGAACGTCGGGTGGTAGTACCCGGGCACGCGGCCGTCGGCCGACGAGGTGATCTCCAGCGCCCACGGAACATGCGTCTCGCGCCCGTAGAGCTCCTGGTTGAACCAGTTGCCCCAGCGGCCGATCGCCTGCGCGAAGGCGATGCCCGGCGCGACGGCGTCGGCGTAGGAGGGCAGCGTGATGCCACGGCGGCGGCAGCCGATCCACGCGCCCAGCGCGCCGAGCGCGATCGCACCCCAGATGCCGAGGCCGCCCTCCCAGACCTTGAAGGCGTCCACCCAGTCACGGCCCTCGCTGAAGTACAGCTCGTAGTCCGTGACGACGTGGTAGAGCCGGCCGCCGACCAGGCCGAACGGGACGGCCCAGACAGCGATGTCGGCCACCGTGCCGCTGCGCCCGCCACGGGCGATCCAGCGCCTGTTGCCGAGCCAGACGGCGACGAAGACACCGATGATGATGCAGAAGGCGTAGCCGCGCAGCGGGATGGGGCCGAGGTACAGCACTCCGCGCGACGGGCTGGGGATGTAGGCAAGTTCCATGGCAGGGTCGACGCTACCGCAGCGGGACCGGCCGCACGGCCGGCTGCTCGGCTACGGGTCCATAACGGGCGGTGCGTGAAAGGCCGCATGTTCCCTCCACGGTCCTCATCCCTTGTCGGCGTTCTGGACCATCTGCTTCAGCTTCGCCGGGGTCATCGTCCGGTCCTTGTAGACGTTCTTGCCGTTCAGCAGGACGGTCGGTGTGCCCGAGAACCGGCCGGCCTCGAACGCCTTCTCTGACTTCTGCACCCAGCTGTCGTGTCTGCCGTCCTTGACGCAGCTGCGGAAGGCCGGGGTGTCCAGGCCCTCGACCTTGCCCGCGAGCTTGATCAGCTTGTCGTTGCTCGCGAAGGCGTCGTCGGTCTCCTTGGGCTGGTTGTCGAACAGCACGTCGTGGTACGGCGGGAACTTGCCGGCGTCCTGCGCGCAGGCGGCGGCGTTGCCCGCGCGCAGGGAGCCGCTGCCGCCGAGGTTGCTGTCGATGAGAGTGACCAGGTGGTACTCGGCCCTCAGGCTCCCCGCGTCGGTCAGCTCGTGGATCGTCGAGCGGTATGCCGACTCGAAGCCCCGGCAGGCCGGGCAGCGGAAGTCCTCCCACACGGTGAGCGTCGACTTCGCGGTGTCCTTGCCCACCGGGATCGCCAGGCTGTCCTTGCCCTGCGCGCCCGCGGGTGCCACCACCGGGCCCGCGGTGCTGGTCTTGTTCTTGTCCTTGCCGGAGTTCGCGGCCACGATGCCGATCACCGCCGCCAGGGCCAGGACGCAGACGACGCCGGCGCCCACGATCAGCGCCCGTCGCCGCTTCTCCGAGGACTTCTGCTTCTCCCGCTCGACCGCCAGCCGCTCCCGGGCGGTCCGCTTTCCGTCACGGTTCTTCTCGCTCACACCCCCAGAACGAACCGGGGAGGCGTAGCGCGCCTCCCCGGTCCCAGGTCCACCCGTTCGAGTGACCGAATGATCTGGACGGCCCCCGGCCGCCGGCCCCTACGCCTGGCCGCGCACGCCCCGCGCCAGCTCGCCGGCGAGCCGGCGGACGGCCTCGACACCGGCCTCGTCGTCCGGCGCGTCCAGCATCCGCTTGACGAAGGCCGAGCCGACGATCACGCCGTCGGCGAAGCCGGCCACCTCGGCCGCCTGGGCCCGGTCGGAGACGCCGAGCCCGACGCAGACCGGCAGGCCGGTGCCGGTGGCGCGGGTGCGCCGGACCAGGTCCCGGGCCTGCGTGCCCACCGAGTCGCGGGTACCGGTGACACCCATGAGCGAGGCGGCGTACACGAAGCCGGAGCCCGCCGCGGTGATCTCGGCCAGCCGTGCGTCCCTGCTGCTCGGCGCCACGACGAAGACCGTCGCCAGGCCGTGCTTCTCAGCGTGCTCGCGCCACAGCGCCGACTCCTGGACGGGCAGGTCGGGCAGGATGCAGCCCGCCCCGCCGGCCTCGGCGAGCTCCGCGGTGAACCGCTCGACGCCGTAGCGGTCGATCGGGTTCCAGTACGTCATGACGAGCACCGGCTTGCCGGTGGCCTCGTGGGTCTCCTTGACGGTGCGCATCACGTCCTTGATCTTGACGCCGCCGCGCAGGGCGATGTCGTCCGCGGTCTGGATGACCGGTCCGTCGAGGACGGGGTCGCTGTGCGGCAGCCCGACCTCCACGACATCGGCGCCGCCGTCGAAGGCGGCCTTGATCGCCTCGATGCCGCCGTCGACGGTGGGGAAGCCCGCCGGGAGGTAGGCGATGAGCGCCGAGCGGTCCTCCGCCCGGGCGGCGGCGAGGGTGTCGGTCAGCAGCTGGAGGTTCCCGCTCACTTGGCGTCCTCCTCGATCTCGGCGGCGTCGGCGTCGGCGTCCGCGGCCACGGTGGCGTCGGTGTCGTACAGGCCGAAGTAGCGGGCGGCGGTGTCCATGTCCTTGTCGCCGCGGCCGGAGAGGTTGACCACGATGAGCCCGTCCCCGCCCAGTTCCCGGCCGACCTCCAGGGCGCCGGCCAGCGCGTGGGCGCTCTCGATGGCCGGGATGATGCCCTCGGTGCGCGAGAGCAGGCGCAGTGCCTGCATGGCCGCGTCGTCCGTGACCGCGCGGTACTCACCGCGGCCGGAGTCCTTGAGGTAGGCGTGCTCCGGGCCGATGCCCGGGTAGTCCAGCCCGGCGGAGATGGAGTACGGCTCGGTGATCTGGCCCTCCTCGTCCTGCAGGACGTAGGAGCGGGAGCCGTGCAGGATGCCCGGCTCGCCGGCGGTCAGGGTGGCCGCGTGCTCACCGGTCTCGACGCCGTGACCCGCGGGCTCGCAGCCGACCAGGCGGACGCCTTCGTCGGGGATGAAGGCGTGGAAGAGGCCGATGGCGTTGGAGCCGCCGCCGACGCAGGCGACGGCGGCGTCGGGGAGGCGGCCGGTGCGCTCCAGGAGCTGGCGGCGGGCCTCGACGCCGATGACGCGGTGGAAGTCGCGGACCATGGCCGGGAAGGGGTGGGGTCCGGCGACGGTGCCGAAGAGGTAGTGGGTGTGGTCGACGTTGGCGACCCAGTCACGGAACGCCTCGTTGATGGCGTCCTTCAGGGTGCGGCTGCCGGACTTCACCGCGACCACCTCGGCGCCGAGCATGCGCATCCGGGCCACGTTCAGGGCCTGGCGCCGGGTGTCGATCTCGCCCATGTAGATGGTGCAGTCGAGGCCGAAGAGCGCGCAGGCGGTGGCGGTGGCGACACCGTGCTGCCCGGCGCCGGTCTCGGCGATGACGCGGGTCTTGCCCATGCGCCGGGTGAGCAGGGCCTGGCCGAGCACGTTGTTGATCTTGTGGGAGCCGGTGTGGTTGAGGTCCTCCCGCTTGAGGAAGACGCGGGCGCCGCCGGCGTGCTCGGCGAAGCGCGGGACCTCCGTCAGGGCGCTGGGGCGGCCGGTGTAGTGGACGAGCAGGTCGTCGAGCTCACGGGCGAACTCGGGGTCGGCCTTCGCCTTGTCGTACTCGACGGCGACCTCGTCCACGGCGGCGACGAGGGCCTCCGGGATGAACTTGCCGCCGAACGCGCCGAAGTAGCCCTCGGCGCTGGGGACCCGGCCATCCGGGTCGGGGATGAAGAACTCGCTGGGCATGCCATTACCTCGCAGGGGCGTCAGCCCCGGGGTCGGTCGGAACAGGGTCCTGCGGGCACGGCGCCGTCGTCCGCCCCGAGGGGGCGGGCAGGCGGAGACGGATGCGGGCAGGGCCCAAGGATCACGGTAGTCGGGTGCGCGTGCTGTCCGGGACTCTGCAGCGCCTCCGCCCGGCCCGACGGGCGGCGGGGGCACGGTGGCCTTCCCGGTCGGTGTCCCGGACGGTGCCCTGTGGACGAAGGCGGTCCCGGGCCCGTCGCCGTCGGCGGCAGGCGCCGCGCGGCGGAGGCGGTGTGGACCCCGGGACACGGAGCGTCCGGAGCAGGACCACACGAGCCGGGTGCCGCCGCGCCTGAGTGCGGCCGGCCCGGCGGGTCCTCCCCCACCCGGTGCCGTGTCCGCCGTTCGCGGGCCGCCGAACGGCGAGCCGTCACGGCGGCGTGGACCGGCGTCGCCGACCGGCGGGCGGACGACCGATACACGGGTACCCGGGCCGGCTCACCCGGCGGTCACCGGAAGAGGCGGTTCAGCTCACCCCGGACGCATGCACACGCCGGCGGCGCCATCGCATCCCGTTCACCTGGCCCGGCTCGTCACCGATGACGTACCGCACCCGGCGCCCGTGCACGCGGCGCGCGGGCGCACGGCAGCCCCGGGGCCGGCAGCCCCGCGCGAGGCGGGCGTACGGGTCCCTGCTGGGCTCGGTGATCGGAAGCGTCATCACGGCACACTCTACCGGCGGACGGCCGTCCGCAGGCCCGGCACCGCTCAGGCCCGGCCGTGCCGCAGCGCCGGGTGCGCCCCGGCGGCCACCAGGTCGGCGACGGCCGTCTTCGGGTCGCGGCCCGTGACGAGGGACTCGCCCACCAGGACCGCGTCGGCACCGGCGTTGGCGTAGGCGATGAGGTCGTGCGGGCCGCGGACACCGGACTCGGCGACCTTGACGATGCTGTCCGGGATCTCCGGCGCGATCCGCTCGAACGTCCCGCGGTCGACCTCCAGCGTCCTGAGGTTGCGGGCGTTGACGCCGATCACCTTGGCGCCCGCGTCCACCGCGCGGTCGGCCTCGTCCTCGTCGTGCACCTCGACCAGCGGGGTGAGGCCGATGGACTGGGCGCGCTCGATCAGCGACTCCAGGGCCGACTGCTCCAGGGCCGCGACGATCAGCAGGGCGAGGTCGGCGCCGTGCGCGCGTGCCTCCCAGAGCTGGTAGGAGGTGACGATGAAGTCCTTGCGCAGCACCGGGATGTCGACCCGGGCCCGGACGGCCTCCAGGTCGGCCAGCGAGCCGCCGAAGCGGCGCTGTTCGGTGAGGACGGAGATGACGGCCGCGCCGCCCGCCTCGTAGTCCGCGGCGAGCGCGGCCGGGTCGGCGATCGCGGCCAGCGCGCCCTTCGACGGGCTGGAGCGCTTGACCTCGCAGATCACCTTGACGCCGTCGCCGCGCAGGGCGGCCACCCCGTCCTTCGCCGGTGACGCCTTGGCCGCGCGCTCCTTGAGCTCGTCGAGGCTGACGCGCGCCTGCCGCTCCGCGAGGTCGGCACGGACTCCGTCGATGATCTCGTCGAGCACACTCACGCGAGCGGCCCCCTTCCAGACGGTTGACTGTTCAAGCGGGTCGAGCTGCCGCCGGCGGCCCGCCTCGGCAGACGAAACCGGTGGTCACTGCGATGGTATCCGGAGCGGGGTGGTGACCCCGCATCCGGTCCTCGGCGGTCCCACTACCTGGACATCCGCCAGTTGATCAAGGGCGGAGCCAGCCACCGAAGGGCAGGTTCCGGACAACGGAGAACGCCAGCAGCGCGGCGCCGAGGCTCCACAGGAGCGCCGGGTGGGGCTCGGCCCGCAGGGGCCGTCCGCGTGCCGCGTGGATCACCCAGACGGTCCACAGGACGGCGAAGGCCGCGTAGCCGGCGACGGCCGGGGCGTTGTCCCGCAGGGCGGCGAGGACGTCCCCGTGGACGACGGCGTGGGCGCTGCGCAGTCCGCCGCAGCCCGGGCAGTACAGGCCGGTGTAGCGCAGCAGCGGGCAGGCGGGGTAGTGACCGGGCTCGCCGGGATCCACGGTGCCGACGTAGGCGAAGGCGCCGGCGACGGCGGCCAGCACCGCCCCGGGGACGGCCAGCCGCCGCAGCACGGCACCGGCCCGGTCCGGCGCGGCGCCGCGGTCCCGCGCGCCCCTCGGACGGGGGGTCGGCGTCCCCCTGCGGCTGTCGGCGTTCACGCCTCGCATTCTGCCCCGTGGGCCGCACGCGTGCGCGGCGGCGGTGGCGCCGGCGGGTCCGGCCGCCGTGCGGGTCCGTGGCCGCGGCTCTCGCCACGGCACGCGCGAGGGGCGGACCCCGCGCCTGCCGGCGCCGGGTCCGCCCCTCGGCCCAGGTGGTACGGGTCCGCCCGTACGGACCGTCAGCTCCTGGCGTGCGCCTCGCTCTTGGGGCCGACCTGGTGCACCGGGTGCTCGCTCTTCTGCCCCAGGCCCATCATGCGCATGATGCCGCCGACGACACCGCCGAGCAGCACGACCGCGATACCGGCCCAGAAGCCGACCGGCTGAGCCATCACCATGAAAGCGCCCGCGGCGCAGAAACCGATGAAGGCGATGATGACACCGGTCCAGGCGGCCGGGGTGTGACCGTGGCTGCTGCCCGCCATGACTTGCTCCTCGTTGCTGTGTACGTGTCCGAGCCGGACGCTCTTCGCCCATTGTCCCGTACGCGCCCGGCCGGCGTCAGCGGGGGTCGGTCCTCGCCGCGCCCGTTCCACCACCGCGGGACGGCGGCCGCGGGGCCCCGGACGTCAGGCCGGTCCGGTGCCGGTCGGGTCCTCGCCTCGGTCGAGGGCCTTCCACAGGTCCTCGGGGCGGTCGGGGTCGACGGGACGCGGCGCCCGCGCGCGGGGCGCTCCCGAGCGCTCGTAGCGGCCGGACATCGCCGGCCACCGCCCGCCGAAGCGCAGGGCCAGGAGACCGGCGAGGAGGATCAGGGCACCGCCGGCCGCGGCGACGTACGGCCAGCCGGTGTGGGTCAGCGCGGCCGCGGTGGCCGCGGTGTCGCCGGAGGCCTGCGCGGCCTTCTCGTCGAGTGCGGAGGCGTCGTGGGCTCCGGTCAGGGCCGCCGCCAGGACGCCCGCGCCGGACAGGGTCAGCAGGGCGGCCACGACGACGCGGCCGGCGCGGCGGACGGCGAAGACGGCCACGAGGGCGGCCAGGCCCACTATCGCCAGCGCCGCGGGCACGCCCGTGATGTCGCTGCCCTTCGCGGTCAGGGGGAAGGCGCCGCCGGCCACCGTCGCGGTGCCCTCCGCCCAGCGCTGCCGGGTGGCCAGCAGGGCCACGGCCGCGCCGAGGGCGCCGCTGAGCAGGGCGGCGGCGAGGCTGCAGCGGGCGGGCCGGGCGGAGGCGGCGGCTTCGGGACGGGGGTGGGGTACAGCAGTCACGTGGTCCACTATCGCCTGAACCCCGGGCGAACCGTCACCCGGCCCCCCTTACCGCCCAGCCGGCTCGGGTCCGCCTGCCCCTACCGCCCCAGCCGGTTGGCGGTGTGCACCGCCCGCAGCACGGCGGCCGCCTTGTTGCGGCACTCGGTGTCCTCGGCGACGGGGTCGGAGTCGGCCACGATGCCCGCTCCGGCCTGGACGTAGGCCGTGCCGTCGCGCAGCAGCGCCGTGCGGATGGCGATGGCGGTGTCGGAGTCGCCCGCGAAGTCGAGGTAGCCGACGCAGCCGCCGTACAGCCCGCGCCGGGAGGGTTCGAGTTCGTCGATGATCTGCATCGCCCGCGGCTTCGGCGCTCCGGAGAGGGTGCCCGCCGGGAAGCAGGCCGTCAGCACGTCGAAGGCGGTGCGGCCGGTGGCGACCCGGCCGGTCACGGTCGAGACGATGTGCATGACGTGCGAGTACCGCTCGACGGACATGAAGTCGACGACCTCCACGGAGCCGGGCTCGCAGACCCGTCCGAGGTCGTTGCGTCCGAGGTCGACCAGCATCAGGTGCTCGGCGCGCTCCTTGGGGTCGGCCAGCAGCTCCTCGGCGAGGGCCTGGTCCTCCTGCGGGGTGGCGCCGCGCGGCCGGGTGCCCGCGATGGGGTGCACCATGGCCCTCCCGTCCTCGACCTTCACCAGCGCCTCGGGGGACGAGCCGACCACGTCGAACGCCTCCCCGTCCGCGCTCGGGAACCGGAACAGGTACATGTACGGCGATGGGTTGGTCGCCCGCAGGACCCGGTAGACATCCAGCGCGCCGGCCGTGCACGGCGTCTCGAACCGCTGCGAGGGCACCACCTGGAAGGCCTCGCCCGCGCGGATGCGCTCCTTGACGTCCTCCACGGCCGCCCGGAAGTCCTCGCCGCCCCACCGGGCGGTGTACTCGGGAAGTTCGGAGGGCGGCAGGGCGGCCGGCGGCTGGGCGACCGGGCGGGACAGGTCCGCCTCCATGGCGTCCAGACGGGCGATCGCGTCGGCGTGTGCCTGGTCGACGCCGGTGTCGAGGTCGTTGTGGTTGATCGCGTTGGCGATCAGCAGGACGGTGCCGTCCCAGTGGTCGAGGACCGCGAGGTCCGAGGTGAGCAGCATCGTCAGCTCGGGCAGCCGCAGGTCGTCCCGCTCGCCGGGGCCGATCTTCTCCAGACGGCGCACGACGTCGTAGCCGAGATAGCCGACCATGCCGCCGGTGAAGGGCGGCAGGCCCAGGTCGTCGGCGAGGTCGCGGGGGGTGTGCAGGGCCTCCACGGTGGCCCGCAGGGCGGCGAGGGGGTCACCCTCGGCGGGGACGCCGACCGGCGGGGTGCCGAGCCAGTGGGCCTGCCCGTCGCGCTCGGTGAGGGCGGCGGCGCTGCGGACACCGACGAACGAGTACCGGGACCAGGTGAACGCGGAGCGCCCGTTCTCCGCGGACTCCAGCAGGAAGGTGCCGGGGCGCTCGGCGGCGAGCTTGCGGTAGAGGGCGACCGGGGTGTCACCGTCGGCGAGGAGCTTGCGCGTGACCGGGATGACCCGACGGTCGGTGGCCAGCTTGCGGAAGGTCTCGAGGTCCATGGCGGCCGACCCTACTGATCCGAGGCCGGCGCGCCGGCCTCGGTGTCCTTCAGCAGGACGTCGGCGTCGAAGCAGGTGCGCTCACCGGTGTGGCAGGCGGCGCCGACCTGGTCGACCTTGACCAGCAGGGTGTCGGCGTCGCAGTCGAGGGCGACGGACCTGACGTGCTGGACGTGCCCGGAGGTGTCGCCCTTGACCCAGTACTCCTGACGGCTGCGCGACCAGTAGGTGCAGCGGCCGGTCGTCAGCGTGCGGTGGAGCGCCTCGTCGTCCATCCAGCCGAGCATCAGCACCTCGCCGGTGTCGTACTGCTGGGCGATCGCGGGGAGGAGTCCGTCGGCGCTGCGCTTGAGGCGCGCGGCGATCCCGGGGTCGAGGCTGCTGGGAGGAGGCGTGCTGGTCATGAGTGCCATTGTGCCGCGCGGAGCGGGGCCCCCGTCCCGCCGGTCCACCGGCTGAACGCGGACGCCACCGCCGGCACGGCACGGCGAGCCGGGCGGCGACGGGTGGGCGGAGCAGGCGCGTGGCCGTAGGCTGACCCGCATGTCGACCTTCGCCAAGCGTGAACGGCTCCTGCTCGCCGACCTCTTGGAGACCACCGGTCCGGACGCCCCCACCCTCTGCGAGGGCTGGCGGACACGTGATCTGGCGGCGCACCTGGTGGTGCGCGAGCGCCGTCCCGACGCGGCCGGGGGAGCGCTGATCAAGCAGCTCGCACCCCGTCACGACAGAGTCCTGGAGGAGTACGCGGCCAAGCCCTACGAGGAGCTCGTCCGGCTCATCCGTACCGGCCCGCCGCGCTTCTCGCCCTTCCAGCTCAAGCAGATCGACGAGGCGGCCAACACCGTCGAGTTCTACGTCCACACCGAGGACGTCCGCCGTGCCCAGCCCGACTGGACCCCGCGCGAGCTCGACGCCGTCTTCCAGGACACTCTGTGGTCCCGTCTGGAGCGGGTCGCGCGGCTGCTCGGCCGCGGCGTGCCGACGGGCGTGGTGCTGCGCCGCCCCGACGGGCAGACGGTCGTCGCGCGCCGGGGCACCCCGGTGGTGACCGTGACCGGCGAGGCGTCCGAGCTGCTGCTGTTCGCCTTCGGCCGCCAGGACCAGGCCCGGGTGGAGCTGGACGGGGACAAGGGCTCCATCGCCGCGCTGCGGGAGACGAGGCAGCTGGGCTTCTGAGCCGGGCCGAGTTCAGCGGGTGGTCCGGACCGGTGGGGCAGCGGGCTCGCGCGGCCGGCGGACCGGCCGGATCCACCGGGCTCGTCCGGACCAGCCGACCGGCCCGGTCCACCGGGCCTCTCCGGACCGGCCGACCGGTGGGGCAGGGGCTCGTGCGGGCCGGGCGGACCGGTCCGCCCGGCGACGGTGTCGCGGTGGGCCGGTGCGGGCGTCCGGTGGTTCAGCGGGGCAGTTCGGCGCGGCGCAGGTCGCGGACGGCCAGGGCGACCACCCCGCCGAGGCCGCAGACGGCCGCGCTGGCGACGAACACCGGGCCGGTCCCCCACGCCCCGATCGCGGCGGCGGACAGCGGCATGCCGAGCGGCGCCAGGCCGAGGCTGACCAGGCCGGCGACGGCGGTGACCCGGCCGAGGTAGACGGGGTCGGTCAGGGTCTGCAGCAGCGCACCGCACAGGGCGCCGCTCAGCCCGGCCAGCAGGCCGACGAGCAGCGCCACGCCGACGGCGGCGAGGACGCCCGGGACGAAGGCCAGGGCACCGATCGCCACGGAGCCCGCCAGGACGGCGTACGCGGTGACCCGCCCCGCGTACGGGACCCTGCCGCGCACGGCCAGCAGCAGCGAGGCGGCCCCCGCCCCGACGCCGAAGCCGGCCAGCACCCAGCCCATTCCCGGCGCACCCCAGCCCCGTTCGTCGGCGAGCAGGGTCAGGCCCACGTTGAACGGGCCGACGAAGCCGAGGTCGCCGAGCGCGATGGTCAGCAGCAGCGGGGCCAGAACGCGGTGGTGGCGGATGTGGCGCAGGCCCGCCACCAGGTCGTGCCAGGCGGTACCGGCGGCGGCGCCGGAGCCGTCGCCGGTGGGCAGCCCGCGCACCCGCACGCGTATCAGCAGGGGCAGGGACAGGGCGATCAGCAGCCCGGCGAGGGCGAAGGCGGCCGCCGCGCCGCCGAGCGCGACGGCGAGGCCGCCGAGCGGTGCGCCGGTGACGCTCGCGAGCCGGATCGCCATGCCCCGCATGCCGTGCACCCGCGCCAGCTGGTCCGTCCGGGTGATCCGCGCGGGCAGGGCGCCCACGGCGGGCATGAACACCGCGTCGACGGTCCCGAACACCAGGGCGAGAGCGGTCAGCGGCCATAGGCCGGGGCGGGTGAGGAACAGCAGCGCCGCCGCCCCGAGCACGGCCGCGCAGCGGACGGCGTCACTGCCGATGACGACGCGGCGCGGGCCGAACCGGTCGGCGACCACTCCACCGGCCAGCATCAGCAGGGTTCGCGGCAGCGCGCTGACGGCCGTCACGAGCCCGGCCTGCGCGGGCGTCCCGGACTGGACCGCGGCCCAGGACAGGGTGATCCAGTAGACGTTGTCGCCGACCATCGACGACGTGTAGGCGGCGAGCCAGCGCAGCACGTTGCCGTCGCGGTGGGCCGGACGCGCGGCGGCCGGTCTCGCCGTAGGTGTCGGGGAGGAGGTCGTCACGGCGGTGGCCCTCTCAGACGCGGAAGGGGAAGGCGTACGTGTGCACGGCGACGTTCTCGCGGCCCTCGGTGTCCCCGGCAGCGTCCGCGGCGCGGCCCCGCTCCTGGTAGCCGCGGACGAGCGCGAGCATGTCCGCGACCAGCTCGGACAGTTCGTCCACGGTCAGCCGCAGCACCGCCTCGGAGGACTCGGCCGCGGCGTTCCACTCGGGGCTCCACTGCGACCGTTCGTCCAGGAAGCGCCGGTACATCCCGGTGCGCTGCTCGTGGAAGAGGCGGCCGGCCGCCGTACGCGCGGCCGCCTTCTCCGGGGCGTCCCGGAAGTCCTCGTCGCGGATGCTCAGCCCGTCGGACGCGGGCTCCCACCAGCGTTCCCGGCTGTCCTCGCTGCGCGGCTCGGCCGGCTGGATCAGTCCGTACTCGGCGAGCTTGCGCAGGTGGTAGCTGACCAGGGAGACGGCCTCGCCGACCTGCGCGGCGAGCTGGGAGGCGGTCGCGGCGCGGGCGACGGTCAGCCCCCGGTAGAGCCGCATGCGCAGCGGATGCGCGAGCGCCTTCAGTGTGCCCAGGTCGGTGATGTGGCGGTCCCGCTCCCTGTCGCTCATGCCCGGAGCCTAGAAAGGAAAGGAAAGTTGCGCAATATTATTTGCGCAATATCTCCTGCCCTTCGGCGCACGAAAGAGCCCCGGCCACCCCCTGGGCGACCGGGGCCGGGGCCGGGGGCCCGGCGCGGCGTCACCGCACCGGCCGGCCGGCCTCACGCAGCGTCTGCTTCACCTGGCCGATACGCAGGTCGCCGAAGTGGAACACGGACGCGGCCAGCACCGCGTCCGCGCCCGCCGCGACCGCCGGCGGGAAGTCGGCGAGCTTGCCCGCACCGCCCGAGGCGATCACCGGCACGCTCACGTGCTTGCGGACCGCCGCGATCATCTCCAGGTCGTAGCCGTCCTTCGTACCGTCGGCGTCCATGGAGTTCAGCAGGATCTCGCCGGCGCCCAGTTCGGCCGCCCGGTGCGCCCACTCCACCGCGTCGATGCCGGTGCCGCGGCGGCCGCCGTGCGTGGTCACCTCGAAGCTCCCGGACTGCGTGCGCCGCGCGTCCACCGACAGCACCAGCACCTGCCGGCCGAAGCGCTCGGCGATCTCCCGGATCAGGTCGGGGCGGGCGATGGCGGCCGTGTTCACGCCCACCTTGTCGGCGCCCGCCCGCAGCAGCCTGTCCACGTCCTCGGCCGTGCGGACGCCGCCGCCCACCGTCAGCGGGATGAACACCTGCTCGGCGGTGCGGCGCACCACGTCGTACGTCGTCTCGCGGTCGCCGGAGGAGGCGGTGATGTCCAGGAACGTCAGCTCGTCGGCGCCCTCGGTGTCGTACACCTTGGCCATCTCGACCGGGTCGCCCGCGTCGCGCAGGTTCTGGAAGTTGACGCCCTTGACGACCCGGCCGTTGTCCACGTCCAGGCAGGGGATGACTCGGACCGCCAGGGTCATGAGGTCCACGGCTCCTTACGAAACGGAATGACTTCTAGCCTCTGTAGGCTTCCAGCTCCACCGACACCAGCACGCGCGGGTCGACGAAGCCCTCCACGACCAGCAGGGTCGTCACCGGGCGTACGGAGTCGAAGAGCTCCTTGTGGGCCCGGGCCGCCTCCTCGAGGTCCCGGGAGTGCGCCAGGTGCATCCGGGTCCTGATCACCGACTCGGGGCCGAGCCCGAACTCGGCGATCGCCTCCAGGGCACTGGTGAAGGCCACCTTGGCCTGTTCGTAGGGGTCGCCCTCCCCGTACAGCACGCTGCCCTTGAAGGACGTCGTGCCCGCCACCAGCACCAGGTCGCCCGCCGCCACGGCGCGCGCGAAACCGAAACTCTCTTCCCAGGGATTCCCGCTCTGCACACGCCGCACGGCATCGGACGTCATGACGACACAGCCTCCAAGGCCTCTTCCAGGGTGAACGCCTTCGCGTAGAGCGCTTTCCCGACGATGGCGCCCTCGACACCGAGCGGCACCAGTCCGGCGATGGCCCGCAGGTCGTCCAGCGAGGACACGCCGCCGGAGGCGACCACGGGGCGGTCCGTCGCCGCGCAGACGTTCCTCAGCAGCTCCAGGTTCGGTCCCTGCAGGGTGCCGTCCTTGGCGATGTCGGTCACGACGTAGCGCGCGCAGCCCTCCCTGTCGAGGCGGGCCAGCGTCTCGTAGAGGTCGCCGCCGTCCCTGGTCCAGCCGCGGCCGCGCAGGGTCGTGCCGCGCACGTCGAGGCCGACCGCGATCCGGTCGCCGTGCTCGGCGATGACCTTGGCGACCCACTCGGGGGACTCCAGGGCGGCGGTGCCCAGGTTCACCCGGGTGCAGCCGGTGGCCAGGGCGGCGGCGAGGGTGTCGTCGTCGCGGATGCCGCCGGACAGCTCCACCTTGAGGTGTGTCTGCGCCATGCGCTCGGCGACCTCGCGGATCAGCGCGCGGTTGTCGCCCGTGCCGAACGCGGCGTCGAGGTCGACCAGGTGCAGCCACTCGGCGCCCGCGCGCTGCCAGGCGAGGGCGGCCTCCAGCGGGGAGCCGTAGGAGGTCTCCGTGCCGGACTCGCCGTGCACGAGGCGAACGGCCTGGCCGTCCCGGACGTCGACGGCGGGGAGGAGTTCGAGCTTGGCCATGTCTCTACAGGGTTCCGATCCAGTTGGTGAGCAGCTGCGCGCCGGCGTCGCCGGACTTCTCGGGGTGGAACTGCGTGGCCCACAGGGCGCCGTTCTCCACGGCGGCCACGAACGGCCTGCCGTGCGTGGACCAGGTGACCTTCGGGGCGTGCAGCGCCGGGTGGTGCGTCTGCAGCTGCCAGTCGTGGACGGCGTAGGAGTGCACGAAGTAGAACCGCGCGTCCGCGTCCAGGCCGGCGAACAGCTCGGAGCCGGCCGGCGCCTCGACGGTGTTCCAGCCCATGTGCGGCACGACGTCGGCCTCCAGTGGCCCGACCGTGCCGGGCCACTCGTCGAGGCCTTCGGCCTCCACGCCGTGTTCGATGCCGCGGGCGAACAGGATCTGCATGCCCACGCAGATGCCCATCACCGGGCGCCCGCCGGACAGCCGGCGGTCGACGACCCAGTCGCCGCGCGCCTCCCTCAGGCCCTTCATGCAGGCGGCGAAGGCACCGACGCCCGGCACCAGCAGGCCGTCGGCGTTCATGGCCTTGTCGAAGTCACGGGTGATCTCGACGTCGGCGCCCACGCGGGCGAGGGCACGCTCGGCGGAACGGACGTTGCCGAAGCCGTAGTCGAAGACCACGACCTTCTTGGGTGCTCCCGCGGTGCTCAATTCCACACCCCCAGCCGGGCGACGCCCGCGACGAGGCACATCGCCGCCCCGATGGAGAGCAGCACGACGAGGCTCGTGGGCATCTTCTGCTTGACGAAGGAGATGATGCCGCCGGCGAGGAAGAGGCCGACGACGATCAGCACGGTCGAGGTGCCGTTCATGGGGTTACAGCGCGCCCTTCGTCGACGGAAGGATGCCGGCCGCGCGCGGGTCGCGCTCGCTGGCGTAGCGCAGCGCCCGCGCCAACGCCTTGAACTGGCACTCCACGATGTGGTGCGCGTTGCGCCCGTAGGGCACGTGCACGTGCAGCGCGACCTGGGCCTGCGCGACGAAGGACTCCAGGATGTGCCGGGTCATCGTGGTGTCGTACTCGCCGATCATCGGCGCCATGTTCTCGGGCTCGGTGTGCACGAGGTAGGGCCGGCCGGAGAGGTCGACGGTGACCTGGGCGAGCGACTCGTCCAGCGGGACCGTGCAGTTGCCGAAGCGGTAGACGCCCACCTTGTCGCCGAGGGCCTGCCGGAAGGCGGCGCCCAGCGCGAGGGCGGTGTCCTCGATGGTGTGGTGCGAGTCGATGTGCAGGTCGCCGTCGGTCTTCACGGTCAGGTCGAACAGACCGTGCCGGCCGAGCTGGTCGAGCATGTGGTCGTAGAAACCGACGCCGGTGGCGATGTCGGTCCTGCCGGTGCCGTCGAGGTCGATCTCGACGAGGACCGAGGTCTCCTTGGTGGTGCGCTCCACGCGCCCAACGCGGCTCATGCGCTCTGCTCCTTCGGGGGTGTGGGGGTACCTGCCACAAGGCACTGCAGGTCACGGACCGCGTCGAGGAACGCGTCGTTCTCGGCCGGGGTCCCCGCGGTGACCCGCAGCCTGCCGGGCACGCCGTTGTCCCGGACGAGGACGCCGCGGTCCAGGATCCTCCGCCAGGCGGCGTGGGAGTCCTCGAACCGTCCGAACTGGACGAAGTTCGCGTCCGACTCGGTCACCTCGTAACCGAGCGCACGGAGCTCGGCGACCAGCCGGTCCCGCTCGGACTTCAGCTGCTCGACGTACTTCAGCAGCGTGTCGGTGTGCTCCAGGGCGGCCAGCGCGGTGGCCTGCGTCACCGCCGACAGGTGGTACGGCAGCCGGACGAGCTGGACGGCGTCCACGACGGCCCGGTGCGCGGCGAGGTAGCCGAGGCGGAGGCCGGCGGCCCCGAACGCCTTCGACATCGTGCGGGAGACGACCAGGTTCGGCCGGCCCTCCAGCAGCGGCAGCAGCGAGTGGCCGTGGCTGAACTCGACGTACGCCTCGTCGAGGATCACCATGGACGGCTTCGCCGCCTGCGCGGCCTCGTACAGCGCGAGGACCGTCTCCGGCGCCACCGCGGTGCCGGTGGGGTTGTTGGGGGTGGTGACGAAGACGACGTCCGGCCGGTGCTCGCCGATGGCCTTCTCGGCCGCCGGGAGGTCGATCCTGAAGTCCTCGCCCCGCGGACCGGGGATCCAGC
This sequence comes from Streptomyces sp. NPDC003697, assembly GCF_053587115.1. Classification (NCBI taxonomy): domain Bacteria; kingdom Bacillati; phylum Actinomycetota; class Actinomycetes; order Kitasatosporales; family Streptomycetaceae; genus Streptomyces; species Streptomyces sp. NPDC003697. Next base: position 9,186 of record NZ_JBSFNN010000085.1, on the reverse strand, counting down.
CGGTGCCGGTGCCGCGCGCGATGAGCGTGTGCATCGAGTACGACGGCTCGAAGCCGATCGCCGTGCGGCCCGGTCCGCCGAAGGTCTGCAGCAGCTGCTGGATGACCTCGTTGGAGCCGTTGGCGGCCCAGACGTTCTCCGGGCCGACGAGGTGGCCGCCGGTCTTCGTCAGGTACTCGGCGAGCCGCGTGCGCAGCTCCACCGCGTCCCGGTCGGGGTAGCGGTTGAGGCCGCGGGCGGCCTCGCGCACCCGCTCCGTGATCCGCTCGACCAGCGGCTCGGGCAGCGGGTAGGGGTTCTCGTTGGTGTTCAGCCGTACGGGCACGTCCAGCTGGGGCGCGCCGTAGGGGGACTTGCCGCGCAGCTCGTCCCGTACGGGGAGATCGTCGATCGTGAAGCTCACTTGCTCGTCGGTACCTTCCACCCGAACCGTGCCTTGATCGCCGCGCCGTGCGCGGGCAGGTCCTCCGCCTCCGCCAGCGTCACCACGTGGTGGGCGACCTCGGCGAGCGCGTCCTTCGTGTAGTCGACGATGTGGATGCCGCGTAGGAAGGACTGGACGGACAGACCCGAGGAGTGGCAGGCGCAGCCGCCGGTCGGGAGCACGTGGTTGGAGCCGGCCGCGTAGTCGCCGAGGGAGACTGGCGCCCAGGGGCCGATGAAGATCGCCCCGGCGTTCCGCACCCGGTCGGCGACCGCGGCGGCGTCGGCCGTCTGGATCTCCAGGTGCTCGGCGCCGTAGGCGTCGACCACCCTCAGGCCCTCGTCGAGACCGTCGACGAGCACGATCGCGGACTGCCGGCCGGCCAGCGCCGGACGGATCCGGTCCTCGACGTGCCTGGTCGCCGCGACCTGCGGCTCCAGCTCCTTCTCCACCGCCTCGGCCAGCTCGGCGGAGTCGGTGACGAGGACGGCGGCGGCGAGCGGGTCGTGCTCGGCCTGGCTGATCAGGTCGGAGGCGACGTGCACCGGGTCGGCCGTCGCGTCCGCGAGGACCGCGATCTCGGTCGGGCCCGCCTCGGCGTCGATGCCGATCCTGCCGGTGAAGTAGCGCTTGGCGGCGGCGACCCAGATGTTGCCCGGGCCGGTGACCATGTTCGCCGGCGGGCAGGACTCCGTGCCGTGGGCGAACATCGCGACGGCCTGGGCGCCGCCGGCCGCGTAGACCTCGTCGACGCCGAGCAGCGCGCAGGCGGCGAGGATGGTGGGGTGCGGCAGACCGCCGAACTCCGCCTGAGGCGGGGAGGCGAGCGCGATCGACTCGACGCCGGCCTCCTGGGCGGGCACGGCGTTCATGACGACGGACGACGGGTAGACCGACCGGCCGCCGGGCGCGTACAGGCCGACCCGCTCGACCGGGACCCACTTCTCGGTCACCGAGCCGCCGGGCACGACCTGCGTGGTGTGGGTGCCGCGGCGCTGCTCGCGGTGGACGAGGCGGGCGCGCCGGATGGACTCCTCCAGGGCCGCGCGCACGGCCGGGTCCAGCTCCGCCAGGGCGTCCTTGAGGGCCTGCGCGGGGACACGCACCGAATCCAGCCGCACACCGTCGAACTTCTCGGCGAAGTCGATCAGCGCCGCGTCGCCCCGATGATGCACGGCCTCGCAGATCGGACGCACCTTCTCCAGGGCGGCCTGAACGTCGAAGTCGGCTCGGGGCAGCAGGTCGCGCAGGGCGGGGCCCTCGGGGAGGGCGTCGCCGCGCAGATCGATTCGGGAGATCACGGGCTCAATTCTCTCAGACCGGCGTCCGGGACCGTGCGCCCGTATCAATGGCTGATACAAACCCTCCTCCGGCCGTGATACGCGGCCGACGCCCGCGCCGGTGCCGCCGTTCCCGCTCCGCGGTGCGGGCGTTGCGGCGTCCGTGCCACCACTTCGCAGATCCCTGTCACTTTGAGTGTTCAGGTGGTCACTCGGCGGGCATGAACGGCAGTACGAAACCCGCGAGTAGCCGAGGAGGGAGGGACGGACCGTGACCGAGGGGGCCCGTACGCACCACGGTGACCCGCCGGAGGACCTGACCGCCGTCGAGGCCGGCATGTGGCAGGCCTTCCGCAACGGCAGCGTCTACGACCTGCGCGGCGGTGACGCGGTCGTGGACGACCCGCACGGCCTCCAGCCCTGGGGGCCCGAGCGGAGCGTCCGGGCGCGCGTCGTGTGCTGGCTGCTGCTGGACGGGCCGCCCCCGCTGGCCGGCCGGGTGGCCTCCCTGAAGCTGGTCGGCGTGCGGATCACGGGCGCGCTCGACCTGGCGGGCGGCACGGTCCAGCCGTACCTGGAGATGACCGGCTGCCGGTTCGAGGAGGAGATCCGGCTGCCGGAGGCCCGCTTCACCACCGTGCGGCTGGTGGACTGCTCGGTGCCGCGTCTGGAGGCCGCCCGGGTGCACACCGAGGGCGACCTGCACCTGCCCCGCTGCCGCTTCCACGGCGGAGTGCGGCTCACGGACGCCCGGATCGGCACGGACCTGCTGCTGAACCAGGCGATCGTGCACCGCGACCGCGGCGGCCGGTCGATCGCCGCCGACGGCCTGAGCGTCGGCCAGGACCTCCAGGCGGAGATGCTCGAGTCGCACGGCGAGCTGAGCCTGCGCAGCGCGACGGTCGGCGTGTCGCTGAGCCTGCGGGGGGCGAAGCTCACCAACCCCGCCGCGCGGCTCGCCCTGAACGCCCCGCAGCTGTCCGTCGAGCGCACCCTCTACCTCACCCCGGCGGGTGTCGGCAGCCCCCTGCTGAGCGGCGTCACCCCGGCGCGCGGCACACGGGTGCAGTACTTCGAGTGCCGGGGCGGGATACGACTCGACGACGGGCGGTTCGGGGACGCCGTCGACTTCGAGCGGGCCCGGTTCGCCCTCACCGACGACCAGGAGCTGTCCCTGCGCCGGGTGCAGGCGCCGGAGCTGCGCTTCCTCGGGGAGCGGCCGCAGCGGGGGCGGGTGGTGCTGTCCGGCGCGCGGATCGTGAACCTGGTCGACCGGGCGGCCAGCTGGCCCGGACCCGGCCGGCTGCACATGGGCGGCTTCGCCTACGAGAACCTGGTGCCGCAGGGGCCGTTCCCGCTGACGGAGCGCCTGGACTGGGTGGCGGCGGCCACCGCGGAGTACAACCCGGAGCCGTACGAGCGGCTCGCCGCGGTGCTGCGGGGGGCGGGTGAGGACGAGGACGCACGCGAGGTGCTGCTCGCCAAGCAGAGGCGCCGCCGCGAGACACTGCCGCCGGCGGCCAAGCTCTGGGGGTACCTGCAGGACTGGACGGTCGCCTACGGGTACCGGCCGGGCCGGGCCGCGGTGTGGATGGCGGTGCTGTGGGCGGCGGGCTCGCTCGCGTTCGCGCGGGCCGACCATCCGCCGGCGGATCCGGACCGGCACGGGCAGTGGAACCCCGCGCTGTTCGCTCTCGACCTGCTGCTTCCGGTGGTGGACTTCGGGCAGGTGAGCCAGTGGCAGCTGGGCGGGGGCTGGCAGTGGCTGGCGGCGGTGCTGGTCCTGCTGGGGTGGACGTTGGCGACGACGGTGGCGGCGGGGGCGACTCGATTGCTGCGGCGGGGGTGAGGGGGCGGGGCGAGGTGCGGGTTCGGGTCGGAGGGGCCGGGGGTTAGCTTTTGCCGGGCCTTGACCGGGGCGCGTACAACTTTCGTCCGGTTCCGTGTTGCCCCTGGCGCGTCCGCCACCTGCGGTCTTTCAATGGTCGACACCATGGCTCTGCTGCCCCCTTTCATCCGTGCGACCCGGACGCGCCCCACCGCGGCCCGGCCCGCCGTTCACGACGACGTGCTCCTCGACGCGCCCGACGCGCGTCTGGCGCCCGTGCTGGTCGCGGCCGCTCACGGCGCGTACGCCCCCGCCGCCGTCCTGCTCGCCGAGACCCGGCAGGGCGCCGCCTGGGAGGACCGCGACCGGTACGTCACCCGGCTGGCCGCGTTCGCGCGCTCGCGCTCCGAGTGGCTGGACGCCTGGCTCGCGGCCGCCCCGCGCGACCCGGACGCGCTGCTGGTGGCCGCCCAGCTCGCCGTGGACCGTGCCTGGCCGTCGCCCGGCCGCGCCGAGCTGCTGCGCGCGGTGAGCCCTCTGATCACCGAGGCCGCCCGCGGCGACGACCGCGATCCGGTGCCGTGGCGGGTCGCCCTGGACCACGCGCGCGGCTCGCGCGCCGGGCACCGGTACTTCGAGGAGCTGTGGGAGGCGGCGGTCCGCCGCGCCCCGCACCACTACGGGTGCCATGTGGCCGCCCTGCGGTACCTGGCCTCCTCCTGGCACGGCTCCCACCGCGAGTGCTTCGACTTCTCGGACCGGGCCGCGCAGGACGCTCCCCCGGACTCGCTCGTGCAGGCTCTGCCGGTCCGGGCGGCCTTCGCCTACCTGACCGACGGCTGCGGGCCGCAGGTGCCGCGTGAGCGGCTGGACGCGGCGGCCGACCGCGCCGTCGCCCTGTCCGCCCGGTTCCCGGCGGCCGATCCCCGGCCGGCGGAGGTGCGCAACCTGCTGGCCTACGTCCTGCTCCGGCTGGAGCGCCGTGCGGACGCCGCGGCTGAGCTTCGTCTCATCGGCCCGTACGCCACGTCGTTCCCCTGGGACCGGGTCTCGGACGACCCGCTGGGTCTCTTCCTGACGCTGCGCGACGACGTCCGGGCGGCACCGCTCGCGCCGCCGCCTCCGCATCCGCGCGACGGGCGCGGCGGACACGCCCGCCGCGACGGCCATTAGGCTTTTGCGTCGTGACCACCCTCCGGCTCCCGCTCTTCCCCCTGAACACGGTGCTGTTCCCGGGGCTGGTGCTTCCTCTGAACATCTTCGAGGAGCGCTATCGCGCCATGATGCGCACGCTGCTGAAGACACCCGAGGACGAACCACGCCGGTTCGCCGTCGTGGCGATCCGCGACGGCCACGAGGTGGCCCCGAGCGCCCCGGGCATGCCCGACGCCACGGCCGTGCCCGAGCGCGGGCCCGCAGCCGGCTTCGGCCCCGACCCGGCCAGGGCGTTCCACGGCGTGGGCTGCGTCGCGGACGCTGCGACCGTCCGGGAACAGCCGGACGGCACCTACGAGGTATTGGCGACGGGTACGACCCGGGTGCGGCTGCTGTCCGTGGACGCCTCCGGTCCGTTCCTCACCGCCGAGCTGGAGGAGCTGCCCGAGGAGCCCGGCGACGAGGCCGCCGCGCTGGCCGAGGGGGTCCTGCGATCCTTCCGGCAGTACCAGAAGCGGCTGGCGGGGGCACAGGAGCGGTCGCTGTCGACCGGGGCGGACCTGCCGGACCAGCCGAGCGTGGTGTCGTACCTGGTGGCGGCGGCGACGGCGCTGGACATCCCGACGAAGCAGCGTCTGCTCCAGGCGCCCGACACCTCCTCCCGCCTGCGGGACGAGCTGAAACTGCTTCGCTCGGAGACGGCGATCATCCGTAGTCTGCCGTCGTTGCCCGCGACGGACCTGACGCGCGGCCCGACGAGTCTCAACTGACGCACGACCTCTTGGGAACGGCCCGGATGGCGAAGAAGGCGAAGAAGCAGCAGCCCGGAGGCACACCGGCGACGGTGGCGCTGGCGGCTGCGGGGGTGGACCACACCGTCCACGCCTATGACCACGACCCCTCGCACCGCTCCTACGGCGAGGAGGCCGCCGAGGCGATGGGCGTCTCCCCGGACCGGGTCTTCAAGACGCTGGTGGCGGACGTCGACGGTGCGCTGACGGTGGCCGTGGTGCCGGTGGCGGGCTCGCTGGATCTGAAGGCCCTGGCGGCCGCCGTGGGCGGCAAGCGGGCGGCGATGGCGGACCCGGCGCTGGCCGAGCGGACCACCGGCTACGTGCGCGGGGGCATCTCACCGCTGGGCCAGCGCAAGAAGCTCCCGACCGTCCTGGACGACTCGGCGACGGCCCACGGCACGATCTGCGTCTCGGCCGGCCGCCGGGGCCTGGAGGTCGAACTGGCCCCCGGGGACCTGGCCGACCTGACGGACGCGGTCCTCGCCCCCATCGGGCGGGACTAGTGCCGCGGCAGGCGACGTCTGCCTGTCAAGGAGTGGCGTCCGGTGCGTGCTCCCGGCGTGCCGGCCGGACGCCCTCGTACTGGGATGTACCTGGGCTTCCGGCCGGTGCGCCGGCACGGCACTAGGAGGACTCCCCGTGGGGTCCCTCGGTGTACGGGTCGGGGTCGCGGGGGCCGAACATCGCGGTCAGGCCGAGGTGCACCAGCAGCGCGGCCAGCGGCCAGGCCAGCAGCGCCCCCCACGCGCCCAGCTTCAGCGGCGCCGGGAACGTGACCCCCTCGCCCACCGCCTTGGCGTGCGCGATGACGTCGGCGTCGGGTCCGAGCCGGACCCCGAGACGCCACGCCAGCAGTGACCCGAGCAGTCCCCCGACCGTCAGCGCCACCACCAGCGGCACACCCCCGCGCCGGCGCAGGAGGAAGACGACGAGGGCGCTCACCGCCCCGAAGGCGAGGGCCAGGAGCGTGAACGTTCCGTCGACGCCGATCGCCTGTTCGCCCTCGGTGTCCTTGAGGTAGACGACCCAGCTGTTCCCGGTGACGTTCCCGACGAGCGGCACGTGCGGCGCCAGCCGCCACCACAGCAGCCCCAGCAGCGCCCCGGCGACCGTCAGCGCCGCCGTGACCAGCGCGGCCTCGCGGATCTCGGTCCGCATTCCGGGGCCGTCCTGGGCATACGCGGTCACCCCGTGCCCGAATCCGGCGGGGGGCGCCTGCCGGGTGCGGCCGTGCGGGTCCTGCAGGGGCCGGGAGTCCGGCCCGGGCCGCGAGGAGTGCGAGGGGCGCCGGTTCGGCGGCGGAGGAGGAGTCAACGGAGCGGTCACCCTGCCATCGTGCCAGTCGTACGGGTCGGCCGCGTCACCGGACGGCCGCCCTGCGGTAGGCCCAGGTGGCGACGGCCAGCGAGACGACGCCGACCGCGGCGCACACGGCGAGGTCGGCGGCGACGAACGTCCAGTCGGGATGCGCGGTGAAGGTGCGCGCGTAGGCCTCCACACCGTACGTCGACGGCAGCAGGTCACGCGCGAGGCGTACCGGCTCCGGCATCCGGTCGGCGGGCAGCACGCCGAGCAGCAGCGCCGCCGACATGCCCAGCTGCCCCAGCAGCGTGGCCAGTTCCGGTCGCGGTGCGAGCAGTCCGAAGGCGGCGCCGAGTCCGGACAGCGCGGCACCGGCGAGCGGGATCACCGCGAGCAGCACCCACAGGTTGCCGAGCGGCAGCCCGAACAGCGCGCATCCGAACACGGCGGTCACGACGGTGCCCGGCACGGTGAAGGACGCGTAGGCCCCGGCCGCGCCCAGCACCACGGCGGCGGGCGGCACCGGCAGCGTCGCGTAGTGGTCGAGTCCGCCGCCGGCCCGCAGCTGCCCGAAGTACTGCGCGAGCAGGTTCAGCGCGACGTAGGCGACGACCAGGACCGAGGACCCCGCCACCACGGCCCGGGCCCCGCCGTCGCCGCTCACCACGCCCCGCATCATGACCACGATGCCGATGGACTGGAAGGTGGCCACGAACAGCAGCGGGATCCGCGCCACCCGGGCCCGGGACAGCTGCGCCCGGTACACGGCCGCGAGCGACGGCCACAGCCGCGCCCGCGGCGCGAGGACGGCCGCCTTCCGGGCCTCGCCGTCGGCCGCCGTCACGCCGGACAGGACGCCGGCGGGTACGACACTCACGTCGAACTGCTCCCCTTCCTCACGGCGGCCCCGCTTCCCGCGGCCGTCGCGTCGCCCACGGCTCGCGCGGCCCTGACGGCCGACGCGTGCCGTACCACCCAGGAGTGCCCCGCGCCCGCCCCGGGAACCGCGACCGGGTCCCGGCCGGACACGGGCCGCGGGTACGTTCCGCGGTCCCGTACGGAGCCGGCGGCCCCCGCGCGTACGCCCTCGGCGTGCCTTCTGATCATGCCTTCACCAGTCCCTGCCGCGCGGCGCCGCCCAGGGCCAGGTACACGTCCTCCAGGCTGGGCGTGGCGAGGGTGAAGTCGTCCAGCGCGGTGAACGCGGCCCCGCCGGTGACGGTGGCGACGGCCGCGCGGGCCTCCTCGGGGGCGAGCCGCAGCGTCCAGCGGCGCCCCGACTCCGCGGCCCGCTCGTGCAGCGCCGCGACCTCCGGCACCTCCAGGGGCGCCCTGTCCCGCCACACCAGCTCCACGCGGACCTCGCCGGAGACCCGCTCCTTGAGCCCGGCCGGGGTGTCGCAGGCGATCACGCGTCCCCGGTCGAGGACGGCGACCCGGTCCAGGACGGTCTCGGCCTCGAGGACGTTGTGCGTGACCAGCACGACCGTCGTGCCGCGCTCGGCCCGGCGCCGGTCGACGGCGGACCACACCGCCCGGCGCGCCACCGGATCCATGCCGGTGGTCGGCTCGTCCAGCACCAGCAGCGGCCGTTCGCCGACCAGCGCGGCGGCGAAGCAGGCAAGGCGCCGCTGGCCGCCGGACAGCTTCTTCAGCGGGCGTCCGGCGATCGGCGCGAGGCCCAGCTCGTCGAGGACGGTGTCGCGTTCCGCGCGGGCCGCGCGCGCGTCGAGGCCGCGCAGCCGTCCGGTGGTCTCCGCGGCGAGTGAGACGGTCAGCTCGTCCAGGGCGGTGGACTCCTGCCCGAGGTAGGCGAGGAGGCGGGCGGCGCGCTCGGGGTGGCGGACGATGTCGTGGCCGAGGATGTCGACGGTGCCGCGGTCCGGCCGCATCAGGCCGGTGAGCTGGCGGACGAGGGTGGACTTCCCGGCGCCGTTCGGCCCGAGCAGTCCGAAGATCTCACCGCGGCGGACGTCCAGCTCCAGCCCGTCGGTGGCCCGCACCTCGGGTGCGCCCGGCGTGCCGCGCCGGGCGCGGACCGCGGGATAGGTCTTGGTCAGTCCGCGCACCGCGCACACGACGTCGTCCCCGTGCCGAAGTGCCTGTGCCGCGCGCGTACTCACAAGGGACGAGACTACGGGGTCCGCCCCCTTTACTCGCCCTTGGGGCGACTGCGGGGGACCGCCCGCGCTCGCGCCGGGGCCCTCCGTGCGGATCGGGGAGGCTTCCCGGAGCGGGCCGCGGCGCCCGGTGCGTGCCAGGCCCTGTCGTCGGACTCCCGTCGGCCCCGCGCGTTCGACGGCGGGGGCTAGTGCCGCGACAGGCAACGTTCGCCCCGTCGCGACGCCCGGCACGCTCCCCCAAGCTCTCGGCTCCGCTCGAGCAGGGGGTACCCCCACTCGC
>NZ_JBSFNN010000084.1:0-30283 GCF_053587115.1 Streptomyces sp. NPDC003697 | reverse complement strand
AAACGCCCGGTTACATTCCGAACCCGGAAGCTAAGCCTTACAGCGCCGATGGTACTGCAGGGGGGACCCTGTGGGAGAGTAGGACGCCGCCGAACTCCTTTTGAAGCTCCGGCTCTTGGGCGTGCAGCCCGAGAGCCGGAGCTTTTTTGTGTTGAGGTAAGGTCTCAGAGCATCATCGGCACGTTCCCCAGGAGGCCCCCGGGTGGAGGTCCAGGAGACCCGGGTCCAGACGGACCGGGTCCTCACCATCCCGAACATCCTCAGCATGGCACGCCTCCTCGGCGTGCCCCTTTTCCTGTGGCTCATCCTGAGGCCGGAGTTCGGTGGCCCCAAGAGCGACGGCTGGGCCCTGCTGGTGCTTGCTCTCAGCGGCGTCAGCGACTACCTGGACGGCAAGCTCGCACGGCGATGGAACCAGATCAGCAGCCTCGGCCGGCTTCTCGACCCCGCGGCCGACCGGCTCTACGTCCTGTCGACCCTGCTCGGGCTCACCTGGCGGGAGATCCTCCCTGTGTGGCTCACTGCGCTCCTTCTGGCGCGGGAGCTGATGCTGCTCCTGGCGGTCGGTGTCCTGCGGCGTCACGGCTATCCGCCGCCGCAGGTCAACTTCCTGGGCAAGGCGGCCACGTTCAACCTCATGTACGCCTTCCCGCTGCTGCTGCTCAGTGACGGAAGCGGGTGGATCGCGTCACTCGCTGCGATTTTCGGATGGGCGTTCGCGGGATGGGGTACAACCCTCTATTGGTGGGCAGGAGTGCTGTACGTGGTACAAGTCCGCCGCCTGGTCCGTGCGGACGCCATGGCCGACTGAGCCCGCCAATGGGGGCGGCCGCAGTGGCTCGATGGCCCGCTTCGGAAATCTGCGGGACAATCTTGACGGGTGAAGTCGGCTAGACCGTCGTCTTTGGAGGAGGACGCTTCCGACATGAAGGCCGTCGTGATGGCCGGAGGCGAAGGCACACGCCTTCGTCCTATGACTTCGAGTATGCCCAAGCCGCTCCTGCCGGTGGCCAACCGGCCGATCATGGAGCATGTGCTGCGGCTGCTCAAAAGGCATGGGCTGAACGAGACCGTCGTCACTGTCCAGTTCCTGGCCTCGCTGGTCAAGAACTACTTCGGTGACGGTGAAGAGCTCGGTATGGAGCTCACATATGCCAACGAGGAGAAGCCTCTCGGCACCGCCGGAAGCGTCAAGAACGCCGAGGAAGCGTTGAAGGACGATGCCTTCCTCGTCATCTCCGGTGACGCCCTGACGGACTTCGATCTCACCGACCTGATCCGGTTCCACAAGGAGAAGGGCGCGATGGTGACCGTGTGTCTCACCCGCGTTCCCAACCCCCTGGAATTCGGTATCACCATCGTCGACGAGGAGGGCAAGGTCGAGCGCTTCCTCGAGAAGCCGACCTGGGGCCAGGTCTTCTCCGACACCGTGAACACGGGCATTTACGTGATGGAACCCGAGGTCTTCGACTATGTCGAGCCCGATGTTCCGGTGGACTGGTCCGGCGATGTCTTCCCGCAGCTGATGAAGGAAGGCAAGCCGATCTACGGCTATATCGCCGAGGGCTACTGGGAGGACGTCGGCACGCACGAGAGCTACGTCAAGGCGCAGGCCGACGTGCTCGAGGGCAAGGTCGACGTCGACATCGACGGCTTCGAGCTCTCCCCGGGCGTCTGGGTCGCCGAGGGCGCCGAGGTCCACCCCGACGCCGTGCTGCGCGGGCCGCTCTACATCGGCGACTACGCCAAGGTCGAGGCCGGCGCCGAGATCCGAGAGCACACCGTCGTCGGATCGAACGTCGTCGTCAAGAGCGGGGCCTTCCTGCACCGGGCGGTCGTACACGACAACGTGTACATCGGCCAGCACAGCAACCTGCGCGGCTGCGTCGTCGGCAAGAACACCGACATCATGCGGGCCGCGCGGATCGAGGACGGCGCCGTCATCGGCGACGAGTGTCTGGTCGGCGAGGAGTCGATCGTCCAGGGCAACGTGCGGGTCTACCCCTTCAAGACCATCGAGGCCGGCGCATTCGTCAACACCTCGGTGATCTGGGAGTCGCGCGGGCAGGCGCACCTCTTCGGAGCGCGCGGGGTGTCCGGGATCCTCAACGTGGAGATCACGCCCGAGCTCGCGGTGCGGCTCGCGGGTGCGTACGCGACGACCCTGAAGAAGGGCGCCACCGTGACCACGGCCCGCGACCACTCCCGTGGTGCCCGGGCGCTGAAACGGGCGGTGATCTCCGCGCTGCAGGCCAGCGCCATCGACGTACGGGACCTGGAGAACGTGCCGCTGCCGGTGGCACGGCAGCAGACCGCGCGTGGCAGCGCCGGCGGGATCATGATCCGGACGACGCCCGGAGTGCCGGACTCGGTCGACATCATGTTCTTCGACAGCCAGGGCGCCGACCTGTCGCAGGCCAGCCAGCGCAAGCTGGACCGCGTGTTCGCGCGCCAGGAGTACCGGCGTGCGTTCCCCGGTGAGATCGGTGACCTGCACTTCCCGGCCAGCGTCTTCGACTCCTACACCGGGTCGCTCCTGCGGAACGTCGACACCACCGGGATCGCCGAGTCGGGCTTGAAGGTCGTCGTGGACGCCTCGAACGGAAGCGCCGGCCTCGTCCTGCCGAGCCTGCTCGGCAAGCTCGGCGTGGACTCGCTGACCATCAACCCCGGTCTCGACGAGTCCCGGCCGACCGAGACGGCCGACATGCGCCGTTCCGGTCTGGTGCGGCTCGGGGAGATCGTGGCGTCCTCCGGAGCCGCGTTCGGTGTCCGCTTCGACCCCGTGGGCGAGCGGCTGTCCCTCGTGGACGAGAAGGGCCGCATCATCGAGGACGACCGCGCCCTGCTGGTCATGCTCGACCTGATCGCCGCCGAGCGGCGCAGCGGCCGTGTGGCGCTGCCGGTGACCACCACCAGGATCGCCGAGCAGGTGGCCGCCTACCACGGCACCCAGGTGGAGTGGACGACCACCTCCCCCGACGCCCTGACGCGCGTCGGCGGCGAGGAAGGGACCATCTTCGGCGGTGACGGCAAGGGCGGGTTCATCGTTCCCGAGTTCAGCAGCGTCTACGACGGCACGGCGGCCTTCGTGCGGCTCATCGGCCTGGTGGCACGCACGCAGCTCACCCTCAGCCAGATCGACGCGCGGATCCCGCGGGCCCACGTTCTCAAGCGGGACCTGGCCACCCCGTGGGCCGTCAAGGGCCTGGTCATGCGCCGGGTCGTCGAGGAGGCGGGAGACCGCCAGGTGGACACCACCGACGGCGTGCGGGTCGTGGAGGCCGACGGCCGCTGGGTGATGGTGCTGCCCGACCCGGCCGAGGCGGTCACACACCTGTGGGCGGAGGGCCCCGACGACGCGTCCGCCCAGGCACTGCTCGACGAGTGGTCGGCCGTCGTGGACAGCGCCGGGCGCTAAATACGTACAGTACCGACGCGTGCCGGACAAGTGTCCCCAAAGGGGCCTGTCCGGCACGCCGGTGGGGCCGTTCGGAGGTACCGGCCGGACCGTGCGACGATGTGCGGCATGCCGCAGCAACCCCCCATTCGGAGCACACCCGCGCGGCCCTCCCGTCCGGACGCTTCCATGTCGTTGATCACCAACGTCATGGACCACAGTCTCGACGACGGATACGCCGAGGCCGCCGAGCGGAAGAAGGCCGCGGGCGAAGGCGGCATGCCGAAGACCCTCAGGGCGAAACTGGGTCTCGCGGCCGGCCTGGTGCTCGCCGCCCTGGTGGTGACCGTGGGGGCGGCGCAGGCGCGCGTGGCGGCCCCGACCGTCGCCAAGGAGCGCGAGGAGCTGATCGACCGCATCGACCGCGAGACCGCGGCGGCGGACAAGCTGGAGAAGGCCGTCGACGAGCTGCGTGACGATGTCGGCGCCCGGCAGCGCAAGGCGCTGGAACAGAGCGGCGGCCACGACCAGGCTGACCTGGTGGGCGTCCTGTCCGGTGCCACGGCGGTGCACGGCCCCGGCGTGAAGCTGGTGGTGGACGACGCCAAGGAGGCCGGCACCGGTGGGGACGGGGACCCCCGTCAGGCGGCGGGTTTCTCCGACACCGGCCGGGTGCGCGACCGGGACATGCAGCGCGTCGTCAACGGGCTGTGGCAGTCGGGGGCCGAGGCCGTCACCATCAACGGGCAGCGGCTGACCGCCCTGTCCGCGGTCCGCGCCGCGGGTGACGCCATACTGGTCGACAACAGGCCGCTGGTACCGCCGTACACGGTGCTCGCGGTGGGGGACGGCGACCGGCTGAGCAGCCGGTTCCAGAACAGCCCGGACGGACTGTACCTGCACGCCCTCCAGGAGAACTTCGGCATCCGGACCGCCATCTCCGTGGAGAGCGACCTCCGGCTGCCCGCCGCACCCAGCGTCATCGTTCGTACCGCACAGCCGAGCACTGAGAAGGGCACATCGTGATCGCCGTACTGGGCCTCGTCGTGGGAGTCGTGGCCGGCCTGTTGGTCCGGCCCGAGGTTCCGGCGGTCGTCGAGCCGTATCTGCCGATCGCCGTCGTCGCGGCACTGGACGCTGTCTTCGGCGGTCTGCGGGCCATGCTCGACGGCATCTTCGACGACAAGGTGTTCGTCGTGTCGTTCCTGTCGAACGTGGTCGTGGCCGCGCTGATCGTGTTCCTGGGCGACAAGCTGGGCGTCGGCGCCCAGCTGTCCACGGGTGTGGTGGTCGTCCTCGGCATCCGCATCTTCTCCAACGCCGCGGCGATCCGACGGCACGTGTTCCGGGCGTGAGGCCGATGAGCGAGCAGGAAGAACAGGGCGAGACCAGGCTGCGCAGGGAACTGCCCGAGGAGGTGCCCGCACGGGCCGCCGGCGGTGAGGAGCGGCACGAGGCGCCCGGGACGGGGTCCGGGGCCGCGCTGACCGGCCGGCAGCGGCTGGCCGACGGACTGTGGCCGCCACGGTTCAGCCGCGCCCAACTCATCGTCGCGCTGCTGCTTTTCGGCCTCGGCTTCGGCCTGGCCGTCCAGGTCGCCTCCAACAGCGACAGCGACAGCGCGCTGCGCGGGGCACGTCAGGAGGATCTTGTCCGCATCCTCGATGAACTGGACGACCGCACCCAGCGTCTTGAGGACGAGAAGCAGGGTCTGGAAAAGCAGCGCCAGGAGCTGGAGAACAGCTCGGACCAGGCCGAGGAGGCCCGCAGGCAGACGGCCGAGAAGGAACGGCAACTCGGCATCCTGGCGGGCACCGTGGCGGCGCAGGGACCCGGCATCACCATCACGGTCGACGACACGAAGGGGACGGTTCAGGCGGACATGCTGCTCGACGCGATCCAGGAGCTGCGCGCGGCCGGGGCGGAGGCGATCCAGGTGAACGGTGTACGGGTGGTCGCCGGCACCTACCTCACGGACTCCGGCAAGGGCGTGGAGGTCGACGGGAACAAGATCGGCACGCCGTATCGTTTCAAGGTCATCGGCAAGCCGCAGGACCTCGAACCGGCGCTCAACATCCCCGGAGGCGTGGTGCAGACCCTCGAGAAGGAGCAGGCCACGGTGACCGTCGAGCGTTCGGACAAGATCGTCGTGGACGCCTTGCGGGCGGCGAAGCGGCCTGACTACGCTCGGTCGTCCTCCCGGTGAACAGGGGGAGCATGGGGCTCGTCCGGCAAGGGCAAGAGGTTGCGGGGGGTCGGCGCACCGATCGGGTGGTGCGTGGTGGAAACTGTCTGGTGGATACGGACGTTGTGAGGATGTCCGGGTCGGCCGGTGTATGCAGTCAGGGTTCGTCCTGCCCCACGGGCGGGTCTGTTTCGGTCAAGGGGAATCGCCCGTGAAGTTGTTTGCGAAGTTGTTCGGCAAGAGCGCACGAGAGGACAGCGGCAACACGTCCGCTCGTCATCGCGCGGAGCCCGGTGCGGAGGGCCAGCGGCCGCTGTTCCGGGACCAGGTCGCCGGTCCGGGCGGCGACATTTCCGGTGGTCAGGGCGCGCCGTCTGTTGACCCTGGTCAGGCGGGCGGCATAGGTTTCGGGCAACCGTCAACCTCAGGTACGGGTGGAGGGTCGGCCGCCGACCCGTACGCGTCCCATGCCCCGGCGGGGCAGCCCCGGCAGGAGGATCCGTCCATGTCGGCCCTGGTGTGCACGAGGTGCGGCAACCGCAACGCCGAGAACAGCCGCTTCTGCTCCCACTGCGGTGCGCCGCTGCGGGCCGGTGCGGCGCCGGAGCGTCTGTCGGAGACCACGTCCACGATCTCCATCTCCGGTATCGAGGCGTACGACGCCGAGGCGACCGGCCAGACGCCGATGCTCTCCCCCGAGGCGCAGGCGGCGGTCGACGCGCTCCCGCTGGGCTCCGCCCTGCTGGTGGTGCGCCGCGGACCGAACTCCGGCAGCCGCTTCCTCCTGGACGGCGAGCTCACCACCGCCGGACGTCATCCGCAGAGCGACATCTTCCTGGACGACGTGACGGTCTCGCGCCGGCACGTGGAGTTCCGGCGCCGTCCGGACGGCTCGTTCACGGTGGCCGACGTCGGCAGCCTGAACGGCACCTACGTCAACAGGGAGCGGATCGACGAGGTCGCTCTTGCCAACGGTGACGAGGTCCAGATCGGCAAGTACCGGCTGGTCTTCTACGCGAGTCGGCAGGCAATCTGACCGTCCCCCGAACGCCGTCCGGGGGGACTCAGGGAAGGTCCATGCGCCAAACACCGAGCGGCGGTGCCGGATACGGCGCCGCCGCCGCGGACACTGGGCTGATGAGCATCGGCACGGTGCTGAACGTGCTGCGCGACGAGTTCCCCGAAGTCACGATCTCGAAGATCCGCTTCCTGGAGTCGGAGGGCCTGGTCGAGCCCCGGCGCACCCCCTCGGGGTATCGCAAGTTCAGCGCCGGGGACGTCGAGCGACTCGCCCGCGTCCTGAGGATGCAGCGGGACCACTACCTTCCGCTGAAGGTCATTCGCGAGCACCTGGACGCGGTGGAGCGCGGCGAGGCCGTCCCGCTGCCGGTACTGGGCCGGCAGCGCGAGGGGGAGGCCGGCCCGGCGGAGCCCGAGACGCCCACGGCGGCCCGGATCGGCCGGGCCGAGCTGCTGGCCGCCGCCGGGATCGAGGAGCGGGACCTCGAGGAGTGGGAGGCGTACGGGCTCCTCACTCCGCTGGCGGAGGGGGGCTACGACGCCCGGGCGGTGACCGTCGCCTCGCTCGTCTCCGAGCTGGGCCGCCACGGGATCGAGCCCCGGCACCTGCGGGTCATGAAGGCGGCCGCCGACCGTGAGGCCGGGCTCGTCGAGCAGGTGGTGGCCCCGCTGAGGCGGCACCGCAATCCGCAGACCAGGACCCACGCCGAGTCCCGTGCCAGGGAGCTGGCCGGGCTGACGGCGAAGCTGCACGCGGCGCTGGTGCAGACCGCGCTACGGGCTGTCCCGTAGTACGCGGTGGATCAGCGTGCGGCGTCGGATGCGGTGCGCCGCAAGGCGGAGGGTCGTCCTCGTACTGGGCGTATTCGGGTGATCCGACAACGCGGCGAGGTGCCGTGGCTGTCGTCGTGCGCCCGCCGGGATTGCGGGACAGCCCTTGGGGGTGTGGCTGCCCTGAACGGGCCGGAACACGACGGCCCGGATCGGCCACCCGTTCCGGCCCGACTACCCAAACCTTGCGACCACGGCCTAGGGTTGCTGTGTGAACGAGCTCGATGTCGTAGGTGTCCGGGTCGAGATGCCCTCCAACCAACCGATCGTGCTCCTGCGCGAAGTGGGAGGCGACCGCTACCTCCCCATCTGGATCGGGCCGGGGGAGGCGACGGCCATCGCCTTCGCCCAGCAGGGCATGGCCCCCGCGCGACCGCTGACGCACGACCTGTTCAAGGACGTGCTCGAGGCCGTCGGCCAGGAACTCACCGAAGTGCGCATCACGGATCTGCGGGAAGGCGTCTTCTACGCGGAGCTGGTGTTCGCGAGCGGAGTCGAGGTGAGCGCCCGTCCGTCCGACGCCATAGCGCTGGCCCTGCGCACCGGGACGCCGATCTACGGCAGCGATACGGTGCTCGACGACGCGGGCATCGCGATCCCCGACGAGCAGGAGGACGAGGTGGAGAAGTTCCGCGAGTTCCTCGACCAGATCTCGCCGGAGGACTTCGGCACCAGCAACCAGTAGTCGCCGTACGTGCGGGGCCCGGGGCGCTGCCAGGCGTGGGCGGCGGGCTGCGGCGCGGGACGGTTCTCCGGGGCCCGACCCGGCGCCCGGCGCAGGTGCGCGGCTGTCCGCGGCAGCGCGCGGAGCGGCGCCGTCCGGCGGCACATGCCACCGGCTGGAGGCCGTTCTACGGCTCCCCGGGCAGGGCATTCGGCTAGCCTTTCCCCGCGGTGGGGTGCGGGAAACCACTCTTAGGGTGATTATCACTCGGCGTGCCGAGTGTGGCGATCGTTGACGCACCCCTGGTGACTGCCTACCGTCGAGAAGGCAGGTCGAGGACGGAGGTCGGCGTGGGAAGCAGCGGCGACGGTACGGCTGGGGGTGCCCCCGGACGTGGTGTCGGGGGAAGCGGTCCGTACCCACCTCCGGGCTCTCGGCTCCGCCCCGGCTGGGGGTATGTCCAGCCCGGCAGCGCGGCCGACCGCGCTCCGCAGCGACCTACGGCCGTGCCGAGCAGCGGAGGGGCGACATCCATGGCGTCCGAGCAGATCGGCTACCGCGGTCCGACGGCCTGCGCGGCCGCCGGCATCACCTACCGGCAACTGGACTACTGGGCGCGCACCGGTCTGGTCGAGCCGAGCGTGCGGCCCGCCTACGGATCCGGCACGCAGCGTCTGTACAGCTTCCGCGACGTCGTGGTCCTCAAGATCGTCAAGCGGTTCCTCGACACGGGGGTGTCCCTCCAGAACATCCGCACCGCCGTCCAGCACCTGCGCGAGCAGGGTTTCCACGACCTGGAGCGTCTGACGCTGATGAGCGACGGCGCCACGGTGTACGAGTGCACCTCCCCCGACGAGGTGCACGCGCTGCTCCAGGGCGGCCAGGGCATCTTCGGGATCGCCGTCGGCGTCGTCTGGCGGGACGTGGAGAACGCGCTGTCGCAGCTGCACGGGGAACGTGTCGACACCGGCGAGACGCTGCTCGGGCACAATCCGGCCGACGAGCTGGCGCGCCGGCGCAACAGGGCGGTCTGACACCGGCCGTCCGGTCCGGGGACCCGCCACCGGTCCGCACCCGGCCCGGGCTCGCCGCCGGTCGTCCGTTTCCCGGGTTTCCGGGTTCTCAGGTTCTCAGGGTTCCCGGGCTCCTCGCCCGCCGCCGGTGCGCCCGCCGTGCGACGTTGTCAGTGGCGTGGTGCAGCATCGGAGATGTGAGAACCGCGCCCACGATCCTGCACCTCGACATGGACGCCTTCTTCGCCTCGGCGGAACAGGCGTCCAAGCCGAGCCTGCGCGGGAAGGCCGTCGTCGTGGGCGGTCTCGGACCGCGCGGTGTGGTCGCCACCGCCTCGTACGAGGCGCGGGTCTTCGGGGTCCACTCGGCGATGCCGATGGCCCAGGCACGGCGGCTGGCGCCGAACGCCGCGTACCTGGTGCCGCGCTTCACCTTCTACCGGGCGATCAGCGAGCAGGTGATGGGGCTGCTGCGGGCGCTGTCGCCGCTGGTGGAGCCGCTGAGCCTGGACGAGGCGTTCGTGGACCTGGAGGCCGGGGGAGCGGCCGGGGACGCCGAGTCGGCCCGGGCGGTGGGCAGGAAGCTGCGCGCCGACATACGCGCGGTCACGGGTCTGACGGGATCCGTGGGCCTCGCCGCCTCCAAGATGCTCGCCAAGATCGCCTCGGAGCAGGCCAAGCCGGACGGCCTGGTGCTCATCGAGCCGGGCACCGAGCGCGCCCTGCTCGAACCGATGCCGGTGCGGACCCTGCCGGGTGTGGGACCGGCGACGGGCGACCACCTGCGGCGGGCGGGCATCCACACGGTCGGCGAGATTGCCGAGGCGGGCGAGGACGAGCTGGTCCGGCTGCTGGGGAAGGCGCACGGGCACGCGCTGCACGCCATGGCGCTGGCGCGCGACGAGCGGCCCGTGGTCGCCGAGCGGGAGGCGAAGTCGGTCTCGGTCGAGGACACCTACGACGTCGACATCCACGACCGGCTCCGGGTGGGCCTGCAGGTGCAGCGGCTCGCGGACCGGTGCGTGCGGCGGCTGCGCGGGGCCGGACTGTCGGGGCGGACGATCGTGCTGAAGGTCCGGCGGTACGACTTCTCCACGCTGACCCGGTCGGAGACCCTGCGGGGGCCCACGGACGACCCGGCCGTCGTGCGGGAGGCGGCCGCCCGGCTGCTGGACTCCGTGGACACCACGGGCGGTGTGCGGTTGCTCGGCGTGGGGGTCACGGGGCTCGCCGACTACACGCAGGAGGACCTGTTCGCCCAGGCGGCCGGGGTGCGGGAGGCCGGACCGGCGGAGGAGCCGGCGGAACAGGGGCCGTCCGAGGAGCAGCCGGAGCCCGGCGAGCGGCGCTGGCCGGCGGGGCACGACGTGCGCCACGCGGTGCACGGACACGGGTGGGTGCAGGGCAGCGGCCTGGGCCGGGTCACCGTCCGGTTCGAGACGCCCGGCTCCGGACCGGGGCGGGTGCGGACGTTCCGCGTCGACGATGCCGATCTGGAGCCCGCTGATCCGCTTCCGTTGGTGGAACTGGGGCCGGGTGAGGAGGGCGGGCGGGTCTCCACGGCGGCTGAGGGAGCCGGTGCTCAGGTCTCCTCGGAGCCCGCCAGCTTGCCGAACTCGTGGTCGGGGACCGGGGGAGCGGAGGCGACGTCGAGACCGTAGTGGTGGTACAGCTGCAGTTCCTGCTCCGGGGAGAGATGGCGGCCCACGCCGAAGTCGGGAGCCTCCTTGATCAGTGCGCGGGCGAAGGGCACGCGCAGGGTGCCCTCGACCAGCTCGCTGGGCGCCAGGGGCACGAAGGCGTCCCGGGAGAACAGGCCCGTGCGTATCGCCGCCCACTCCGGCACCCCGGTCGCGTCGTCGAGGTACACCTCGTCCACGGTGCCGATCTTGTTGCCGTCGCGGTCGAACGCCTTGCGCCCGATCAGATTGCGCGGGTCGATTTCGGTTCGCACAGGGCCCTCCACTGCGTCGCGATGGTTCGCACCTCATCCGTAAGCACTACGAAAGAGCACAAACGGCACTGCGGCCACTCGAAGGCCTGGCCGGCGTGCCCGCTGGTAGGCTGGCAGCGGCTGCTGACCCCGTGCGGGAGAGTCCTCCGATGACGTCGGAGGCGCCGAAGGAGCAAATCCTCCCCGGAATCTCTCAGGCCCACGTACCGCAGGGGCGAGGTCACTCTGGAAAGCAGGGCGGGTGTCGACGGCGTCCGCTCTCACCGACGGGGAAAGCCGGAGCCTTCGGGCGACCCGGTGAAGCTCTCAGGTCGAGATGACAGAGGGGGAGGCCGTCCGGGCACCCGTGCCGTGGTGCCCTCGAAGGTCGCGTCAGACCAGGAGGCCTCCGCAATGACCGCCCATCGCACTCCGCTTTCCGAACTCGAACGGGGAACGCCCTTCGAGCAGCGCCACATCGGCCCCGACCAGGAGGCCCGGGCCAAGATGCTCGCGCAGGTCGGCTACGGCTCGCTGGACGAGCTCACCGCCGCGGCGGTCCCGGACGTGATCAAGAACGCCGATGGGCTCGCCCTGCCGGGCGCGCGCACGGAGGCCGAGGTACTGGCCGAGCTGCGCTCCCTCGCCGACCGCAACCAGGTCCTCGGCTCCATGATCGGCCTCGGGTACTACGGGACGTTCACCCCGCCCGTGATCCTGCGCAACGTCATGGAGAACCCCGCCTGGTACACCGCCTACACCCCGTACCAGCCCGAGATCTCCCAGGGCCGCCTCGAGGCGCTGCTGAACTTCCAGACGATGGTGGCCGAGCTCACCGGCCTGCCGACCTCGGGCGCCTCGCTGCTCGACGAGGGCACCGCGGCCGCCGAGGCCGTGGCGCTGTCCCGGCGCATGGGCAAGAACAAGAAGGGCCTGTTCCTGGTCGACGCGGACGCGCTGCCGCAGACCGTCGCCGTCATCCGGACCCGGGCCGAGCCGACCGGCATGGACGTCGTCGTCGCGGACCTGAGTGAGGGCATCCCCGCGGAGATCGCCGGCCGCGACATCAACGGCGTGCTGCTGCAGTACCCCGGCGCCTCCGGTGCCGTGCGCGACCTGAAGCCGGTCATCGACCAGGCGCACGAGCTGGGTGCGGTCGTCACGGTCGCCGCCGACCTGCTCGCCCTCACCCTGCTGAAGTCCCCCGGCGAGCTCGGCGCCGACATCGCCGTCGGCACCACCCAGCGCTTCGGTGTCCCGATGGGCTTCGGCGGGCCGCACGCCGGCTACATGGCGGTGCGCGAGAAGTTCGCGCGCAGCCTGCCCGGCCGCCTCGTCGGCGTCTCCGTCGACGCCGACGGGCACAGGGCCTACCGCCTTGCGCTGCAGACCCGCGAGCAGCACATCCGCCGCGAGAAGGCGACCAGCAACATCTGCACCGCCCAGGTGCTGCTCGCCGTCATGGCCGGCATGTACGCGGTCTACCACGGCCCCGAGGGCCTGAGGACCATCGCCCGGCGCACCCACCGCTACGCCACGGTCCTCGCCGAGGGCCTGAGGGCCGGCGGCGCCGAGGTCGTGCACGGCGCGTACTTCGACACCGTGACCGTCAGGGCCGGGGGCCGTGCCGCCGAGATCGTCGCCGCGGCGCGCGACCACGGCGTCAACCTGCGCCTCGTCGACGCCGACCACGTGTCGGTCGCCTGCGACGAGACCACCACGCGGGCCCAGCTGGCGGTCGTGTGGAGCGCCTTCGGTGTCGAGGGCGACGTCGAGGCGCTGGACGGTGCGGCCGGTGACACCCTTCCGGACGACCTGCTGCGCACGGACGACTACCTGACCCACCCGGTCTTCCGCCGGCACCGCTCCGAGACGGCGATGCTGCGGTACCTGCGCCGGCTCGCCGACCGCGACTACGCGCTCGACCGCGGCATGATCCCGCTGGGCTCGTGCACCATGAAGCTCAACGCGACGACCGAGATGGAGCCGGTCACCTGGCCCGAGTTCGGGCAGCTGCACCCCTTCGCGCCGGCCGAGCAGGCCGAGGGCTACCTCACGCTCATCCGTGAGCTGGAGGAGCGTCTCGCCGAGGTCACCGGCTACGACAAGGTCTCCCTCCAGCCGAACGCGGGTTCGCAGGGCGAGCTGGCCGGTCTCCTCGCCGTTCGCGGCTACCACCGCGCCAACGGCGACGACCGGCGCACCGTGTGCCTCATCCCGTCCTCGGCGCACGGCACCAACGCCGCCAGCGCCGTGATGGCGGGCATGAAGATCGTCGTCGTCAGGACCGCCGAGGACGGCGAGATCGACGTCGAGGACCTCCGGGCGAAGATCGAGCAGTACCGCGACGAGCTCGCGGTACTGATGATCACCTACCCGTCCACGCACGGTGTGTTCGAGGAGCACGTCGCCGACATCTGCGCCGCCGTGCACGACGCCGGCGGCCAGGTGTACGTCGACGGCGCCAACCTCAACGCGCTGGTCGGGCTGGCCAAGCCGGGCCACTTCGGCGGCGACGTCTCGCACCTCAACCTGCACAAGACCTTCTGCATCCCGCACGGCGGCGGCGGTCCGGGTGTCGGCCCGGTCGGCGTGCGCGCGCACCTGGCGCCGTACCTGCCCAACCACCCGCTGCAGCCGGCCGCCGGCCCGGAGACGGGCGTCGGTCCGGTCTCGGCGGCGCCGTGGGGCTCGGCGGGCATCCTGCCGATCTCGTGGGCGTACGTCCGCCTCATGGGCGGCGAGGGCCTCAAGCGCGCCACGCAGGTGGCCGTGCTGTCCGCCAACTACGTCGCCAAGCGCCTTGAGCCGCACTTCCCGGTCCTGTACACCGGCCCCGGCGGCCTGGTCGCCCACGAGTGCATCATCGACCTGCGCCCGCTGACCAAGGCGACCGGCGTGAGCGTCGACGACGTGGCCAAGCGGCTGATCGACTACGGCTTCCACGCGCCGACGATGTCGTTCCCGGTGGCCGGCACACTGATGATCGAGCCGACCGAGTCGGAGGACCTGGCCGAGCTCGACCGGTTCTGCGACGCGATGATCGCGATCCACGCCGAGATCGAGAAGGTCGGTTCCGGCGAGTGGCCCGCCGACGACAACCCGCTGCGCAACGCCCCGCACACGGCGGCCGCCCTCGGCGGCGAGTGGCTGCACGCCTACAGCCGTGAGGAGGCTGTCTTCCCGGCCGGCGTCGCGGTCGCGGACAAGTACTGGCCGCCGGTGCGCCGCATCGACCAGGCCTTCGGCGACCGGAACCTGGTCTGCTCCTGCCCGCCGCTGGACGCGTACGAGGACTGAGCGCCGCACCTGGGCTCCGCCCGGCCCCTCTCCGGGGGCCGGGCGGAGCCTTTCGTGCGTCGGGGGTGCTTGTCGTCAGGGGACGGACGAGGGCACGCGCTTCGCCCGGGGTGCGGTGTGCGGGGGCTCGCCGGGCCGTGGCGCGCGGTGTCCGGTCGTGTCGCGTGCGGGCCCGTCGGGCCGTGCGCTCGCCGCGTGGTGCGGGGGGCGTCCTGCGGTGCGCTGCCGGGGCCGCCTCGGCCGGCTGCCGCGCCTCAGGCCGGATAGGCGTGTGTCTGGGTCGCCTTGACCGTCGCCCAGACGCGGGCGCCGGGGTGCAGGCCGAGCTCGGCGGCGGCCACGGTCGTGAGGTCGGCGGCCAGCCGGAGCTCGCCGGTGAGGTCGGCGCGGACCTGGTCGCCGTGGCTCTCCAGTCCGGCGACCTCGCAGGCCCACAGGTTGCGTGCGCTGGAACCGGTGGGCCGGTCCCGGTGCAGGGTGACCGCACTCGGTGGGAAGGCGACGAACACCGCGCCGGTGAGTTCCTCTGCGGTGGTGACGGCGGGGCCGGCGTCCAGCCGGACGGAGTGCCCCTCGGCCCGTCCCCGGTAGAGGTTCAGCCCGACGAGCCGGGCGATGTAGTCCGTCCGGGGACGGCGGGCGATGTCCGACGGGGCGCCCTCCTGGACGACGCGTCCGTCTTCGACGACGACCAGCCGGTCGGCCAGCACCATCGCGTCCAGCGGATCGTGCGTGATCAGGATCGCGACCGCCTCGAACTCCGCCAGGTGGCGGCGGAGCCGGGCCCGGACCTCCAGACGGGTGCGGGCGTCGAGTGCCGCGAGCGGCTCGTCCAGGAGCAGCAGCCGGGGGCCGGTGGCCAGGGCGCGCGCGAGGGCGACGCGCTGGGCCTGGCCGCCGGACAGCCGGCGTGGCCTGGCGCCCGCGTGCTCGGCCAGGCCCATGCGCTCCAGCCACGCGGCGGCCCGGGCGCGGGCCTCCCTCTTGCCGGCGCCGTGGCAGCGCGGACCGAAGGCCACGTTGTCCAGGGCGGACAGATGGGGGAAGAGCAGGTAGTCCTGGAAGACGACGCCGACCGGGCGCTCCTCGGGCGGGGTACGGTCCAGCGCGACGCCGTCGAGGCGCAGATGACCGCCGGTCAGCGGCAGCAGACCGGCGAGGGCGCGCAGGGCGGTGGTCTTGCCCGCGCCGTTCGGCCCGAGCAGCGCGACGACCTCGCCGGGTGCGGCGGTGAGGGCGACGTCGAGGTGGAAGGAGCCGCGGTCGACGACGAGCCGGGCGTCCAGGCCCTCGTCGCCGGCGCCTTCAGGCAGCACGCCGGTCGCCGTGCCGTCGATGTCGGTCATGAGGCGGGTGTCCAGAGGTCGTGGGCGAGGGCCGTCTCGGAGCGCGGGGTGCGGTCGTCGGGGGTCATGGCGCCGTCATCCAACGGTCCCGCAACCCCGCCAGCACCGCGATCGACACGGCCAGCAGCACCAGGCTCAGCGCGATCGCCGCGGCCGGGTCGTTCTGCAGGGCGAGGTAGACGGCGAGCGGCATGGTCTGCGTACGGCCGGGGAAGTTGCCGGCGAAGGTGATCGTCGCGCCGAACTCGCCGAGCGCCCGCGCCCAGGCGAGCACGGCGCCCGCCGCGACGCCGGGCGCGACGAGCGGCAGGGTGACGCGGCGGAACGCGGTGAACCGGGACGCGCCGAGGGTCATGGCGGCCTCCTCGAAGCGGGGATCGGCGGCGCGCAGGGTGCCCTCGACGCTGATGACCAGGAACGGCATGGCCACGAAGGCCTCCGCCACCACGACCCCGGCCGTGGTGAACGGCAGCGTGATCCCGAACCACTTGTCCAGCCACTGCCCGGCGACGCCGTTGCGGCCGAGCGCCAGCAGCAGCGCCACGCCGCCCACCACGGGCGGCAGCACCAGCGGCAGGGTCACCAGCGCCCGTACCAGACGGCGTCCGGGGAAGTCCGTGCGCGCCAGCAGCCAGGCCAGCGGCACCCCCAGGACCAGGCTGATCGCGGTGGCCGCGGTGGCGGTGACGAGGGAGAGCCGCAGCGCCTGCCACACTCCCGGGCTGGTCAGCTGTGCCGGAAGGTCGCCCCAGGGAGCGCGCAGGAGCAGGGCGAGCAGCGGCAGCAGCAGGAAGGCGAGACCCACCAGGGCGGGGACCAGCAGGGGCAGCGGTGCGCCGCGGGGCGTCGGGCGGCGCCCGCCCCGCGGCCCGACCCGTGGGCGGGCCGCGGTCCCCGACCCGTCCCTCCCGGTCACGGCGCGAGGAACCCTGCCTCGGACAGGACCTTCCGGCCCCGCGGGGACCTCACCAGCTCGATGAACGCCGTGGCCGCCGCGGTGTTGCGCGCGTTCCCGAGCAGGGCGATCGGATAGTCGTTGACGGCCGTGGACGACTCGGGGAACTCCACGCCCTCCACCTTGTCACCGGCTGCCTTCACATCGGTCCGGTAGACGACGGCCGCGTCGGCCTCCTTCAGCTCCACCTTGGTCAGAGCGCTCTTGACGTCCTGCTCGTAGGAGACCGGTGTCAGGCTCAGCCCGGCGGTGTCGAGGGCCTTGCGGGCGGCGGCACCGCACGGGACCGTCCTGTCGCACAGCACCACCTTCAGGCCGGGCCGGGTGAGGTCCTTCAGGGAGGAGACCTTGTCCGGGTTGCCCGGCAGGGTGGCGATCTCCAGCTGGTTGCGGACGAAGGGGACCGGGGTGCCGGCCGCGTCCTTCCGGTCCGTCACGACCGCCATCGTCCTGGTGCTGGCGGCGGCGAACACGTCGGCGGGCGCGCCGGCGGTGATGCTCGCGGCGAGCGTGTCACTGCCGCCGAAGCTGAAGGTGACCTCGGTGCCCGGATACTGTCGTTCGAACTCCCGTCCGAGGGTGGTGAAGCTCTCCTTCAGCGAGGCGGCGGCGAAGACCGTGACCGTGCCGGACGGCCTCCGGCCGGACGAGGTCGAGGACCCGGACGCTTCCGGCGCCTGCGCGCCGGGGGAGGAACAGGCGCTCAGGGCGAGCAGCACGGCCGCTCCGGCAGCGGCCACCAGCGGACTCCGGCGTGCGGGGCGGGTCATGTAGGTGCTCCCTCGTGTCGGTGGCCGTGCGGCGATGATACTGCCGCGGATGCGAGGGGGAAGCCCGCAGTTACGTCGCAGGAGCAAGGCAACCGGGCTACCGGTCCCGGCAGGTGCGATCACGTCGCAGGGAGCCCCGCGGGCGGGCTCCGCGGGCCGGTGGCGGGCACGGGCGGCTATGTGCGGTCGATGTGCACATTCGTCGACTTCACGCGGGCGGTGGCCTCCATGCCGACCTCCAGGCCCAGTTCCTCCACGGCCTCCCGGGTCAGCAGCGAGACCAGGCGGTGCGGACCGGCCTGGATCTCGACCTGGGCCGCCACGTCGCCGACCTTGACGGCGGTGACGATGCCGGGGAAGGCATTGCGGACCGACGTCTGCGAAGGGGCTTCCTCGTCGCCTCCGGTCCGGGCCAGTTCGACGGAGAACGCGGCGAGGTCGCGTCCGTCGATGAGCCGTCGCCCGGTGTCGTCGCGGTGGGTGGCGACCCGCCCCGCGTCGGCCCACCGTCGTGCGGTGTCCGGGCTGACGCCGAGCAGCCGGGCCGCCTGGCCGATCGTGTAGGACTGCATGCCGGTCACGATAGGGCCCCGGGGGCCACGGGCGCCGATCCGGAGGGGCGGCGGCCTCCCGCGCGCGTCGGGCGGCCCGGGCCGCCCGACGCGGGATGGGTGGCACGGGCCCGGGAACCGGATCAGCCGACGTGCACGTGCGGGCGCCTGGCGCGGTCCGGCTCGGCCTCGCGCAGCACCTCACGGGTGACCGGGGCGATCTCGCCCTGGCCGAACAGGAAGAAGCGCAGGAAGTTGGCGAAGGGGTTGCCCTCCGTCCACTCGAAGTAGATGTGCGGGGTGCGGCCGGTCGTGTGCTGTACGTGCAGGAGAAGGGCGGCCAGGGCGTTGGGGACGGAGGCGGAGTCCATGGTCAGGACGCGGTAGCGGCCGTGCAGGACCTCGCCGCGCACCGTCAGGCTGGCCTCGAACTCGGACGGGTCGGTGACGTTCACCTCGGCGAAGACGAAGTCCTCCGGGCCCGCCATGTCGTGGTCCTTGCGGATCTGCTCGATCTTGTCGCGGTACTCGTTCATGTCCCGCTCTTGAGGTTCGTTGGCGATGAAGCGCAGTGTCCGGCTGGCCATGTCCCGGACGAACCGGTCCGCCAGCGGGTCCAGCGTCACGCTCGTGACGCGGAGCTCGAAGGCGCGGGCCAGCCGGGACAGCAGTGAGACCAGCATGATGCCCGTGATGAAGCACGCACCGATCTTCACGCCGTCCGGACGCTCGATGATGTTGGCCACGGTCGTGTAGAGGAACACCGTCGAGATCACGGAGAAGGCGACCGTCCACCTGCGGTGGCCGGCCCTGCGGGCGGCGATGGTCACCGCGATCGCCGCGGAACTGATCAGCACGAGCACGCCGGTGGCGTACGCGCCGCCCTGGGCGTCGACGCTGGCGTCGAAGATCCAGGTGACCAGGAAGGCGATGATCGTGAAGACGAGCACCATCGGGCGGACCGCGCGCGCCCAGTCCGGGGCCATGCCGTAGCGGGGGAGGTAGCGCGGCATCAGGTTCAGCAGTCCGGCCATCGCGGAGGCGCCCGCGAACCACAGGATCGCGATGGTCGAGACGTCGTAGACCGTGCCGAAGGCGCTGCCCAGGTACTCGTGCGCGAGGTAGGCGAGCGCCCGCCCGCTGGCCTGACCCCCGGGCTTGAACTCCTGTGCGGGGATCAGCAGCGTGGTGATGAGGCTGGTCGTGATCAGGAAGCAGCTCATGATCAGGGCGGCGGTGGTCAGCAGCTTCTTGGTGTCACGGATCCGGCCGGTGGGCCGTTCCTCGGTGTCGTCCGGGTCGCCCCGGACGTGCGGCATGACGGCGACGCCGGTCTCGAACCCGGAGAGGCCGAGCGCGAGCTTCGGGAAGACCAGCAACGCCACGCCGACCATCATCAGGACGTCGGCGTGCTGGGCGGTCAGGGCGGCGGTCCAGTCCGTCACCAGCCACCCCTGGGTGAACACGTGCCACAGCCCGGTGGCCACCACCACGGCGTTCAGCCCCAGGTAGACCGCGACCAGCGTGACGGCCACCCCGATCGCCTCCAGGAACCCCTTGAGGAAGACGGCGCCCAGCAGCGCCACCAGCAGCAGCGTGATCAGCACCTGGTGGCCCTGCAGCGCGCTCGTCAGGTGCGGGTTCTGGATCAGGTGGGTGGAGGCGTCCGCGGCCGACAGGGTGATGGTGATGAGGAAGTCGGTGGCGGCGAAGCCCAGCAGGGTCAGGACGAACAGCTTGCCCTTCCAGAAGGACAGCAGCCGCTCCAGTATGGCGATCGAGCCCTCGCCGTGCGGGCTCTCCTCGGCCACCCGGCGGTACACCGGCAGGGCGCCCGCGAGCGTGACCAGGACCAGCACCAGGGTCGCGACCGGTGACAGCAGACCCGCCGCCAGGGCCGCGATGCCCGGCTGGTAGCCCAGCGTGGAGAAGTAGTCGACACCGGTCAGGCACATCACCCGCCACCACGGCTGTCCCCGGTCGGGCTGCGGCTGGGCATGCGGGGCCTGCTGCGCGCCCTTGCCCATGTCGGACAGACCCTCCAGCAGCCAGGCGCGCAAGCGGCTGGTGAGGTGTGCGGTGGCGGCCATCGGACTGCTTCCGGTGGAGTGCTCCGCGTGTGGTGGGGACACTCACGCGGACGGTCACACCAGCGTAGGCGGAGCGTGACGTCCGGGCTCGCGGAGGCGAGCCCGACGGCGTGGCTTTCCGGTCCTGTCTGCCGGCAGGACTCAGGCGCCCTAGGCGGCGGTGATCACCCGATGGGCGTCCAGCGGGCGGTGCGGCGCGATGACGCGGCCGTCCGGCAGGAGCTCACCGGTGTCCTCGAAGAGCAGTACCCCGTTGCACAGCAGGCTCCACCCCTGCTCCGGGTGATGGGCCACGAGACGGGCGGACTCCCGGTCGGCGGAGGCGGCGGAGGGGCACGGCGGCTGGTGCTGGCACATGGGTCGGATCTCTCGCTGTGTGGTCTGGTGTGAGGTGGGCGTTTTGTCTGTACTGCAGCTGGACGTATTCTCCATGACCGCTCCCCGTGGTGTTGAGTCGGCGTGGGCCAGTCTTCCCTCACGGGCGTGCGCTCCGCAGGGATTTCGCGGCACCACTCCTCACAGGTTGGAGACGTGTCGCCCGCGCGGATGGTTCAGCCCAACTCCCCTGTCACTTCGGGTGGTTCGCGATGGTCGGAAAGGGCTAGTCCACGCCGGTCCCGGCTCTCCTCGGCCCCTTGGGGCGCCGCGGTGCCCGGCCGTGCGTGACGGTGGTGAGCGGTTGCGCCGAACGGCTCACGCGGGTGCGCGTGCCGCGCCCCGCTCCCGGGCGATCCGGGAACGGGGTGCGCGGGGGACGACGTGCTCGCTCTCAGGCGGCGGGCGACCCCATGAGCCGCACGCGCGTCACACGGCGGGTGAGGACCGGGAGGAGTTCCTCGACCCGGTGCGGCCGGTGGGAGGCGATGCCGGGCGGGGCCGGCGCCAGTGGGACGAGTGCGTCGGCCGGGGCAGGGTCGCCGGTGGCGCCGTCCGCCGCCACGTCGCCGTGCAGCCACAGGGTGAGCATGTAGAGGCCAGGCACCGACAGCAGGCGGGCCTGGTAGGACCGGGCGGTGGTCTCGGCCTGGCGCAGGGCGCGCTCGGTGGAGGTGACGTAGGGGCCTTCGAAGAAGTGCGAGAACGCCCAGCCGTCCGGGGTCAGCATGGTCTCGGCTGCGGCCACGGCGTGGTCGCCGCAGCGGATCAGGAAGCGCCACCCGGCCAGCCGGGTGGCCCAGGCGCCGGTGGCGGTCATGTGGTCCAGGACGTGGACCGGCAGCGGGAACTCGGCGGTGACGGGACCCTGGGCCGAACGCAGGGCGGGAGTGCGGGCCTCCCGGACCGCGGTGGGGGAACCGAGGGCCGTGAGGACGGAACGCAGCGCGGGTGCGGGCGCCGGGGGGAGGTGAAGCGGCATGGTGGGTCGCCTCTCATTCGACAGGCACGGTGGCGCGAGGGCGGGGCGTGGGCGGACGGCACTGTCAGTTCTGTGGGGAGGGCAGGGCAGGGCGGGGCCGGGGGCCGGTGTACGAGGGGTGCAGGAGTACGGCCTGTGCCACACATGACCCGGACGGCAGGACCCCAGGCCGTGGGCGCCAACCTTCTGCCTCCGGACGAGCTTATACGACGGATGTTCACGCAATGTTTCCGCTAGCGGCGCCCGGTCCGAACAGCAAGAGGCTATTCGGTCGAAAATATGAGGGGAAAATCCTGGTTTCCCGTGAGCGGTGCCGCCACGACCTCGGGTGGTCCCGGTCCGGCAGTCGGCCCGTTCTCGTCGGCGTTTTTCACCAGTTCCCCGGGGCACTCGCAACCGCGTTGTGCTCCATGCCGCGTGAATGTGCCTCCGGTCTCCCGGGACCAGGGTAGCGGGCGCGGGGCGGGCGCGGGACGTTATCGATCGCGTTCGCGGGGCATCATGACACCTGACCGGGACCCCGGCGGCCGCAAGCTCGGCCCGCCCATCCGAGGAAGGACACAGCGATGGGGGAAAAGGTCGTGGCGGGCCAGTTCGACCTGTCCGATCGCCACCGCTACCGTGACAAGCTCCGACGGTGCCTTACGGGGCTGGAGCGGCTTCTGGAGGAGAAGCGGTTCGACCGCCCCCAGAACCTCATGGGGCTGGAGATCGAATTGAATCTCGTCGGCTCCGACGGCATGCCCAGAATGCTGAACGCGCAAGTGCTGGAACGCATCGCCAGCCGTGACTTCCAAACGGAACTCGCGATGTTCAACCTGGAAGTCAACATCCCCCCGCACCGCCTGGGGGCGCGGGTATTCGACCGGCTCGCCGAGGAGCTGACGACTTCCCTGGCATATGCGCACCGGAAAGCGGGCGAGGTCGACTCCGGAATAGCGATGATCGGCATTCTGCCGACCCTGGACCGGGACGACCTGGTGTCGTCCAATCTCTCCGACGTCGACCGCTACACCCTGCTCAACGATCAGATCGTCGCGGCCCGGGGCGAGGAGTTCACGCTCGACATCGACGGCGTGGAGCACCTCAGGTGCACCTCCAAGTCGATCGCGCCGGAGGCCGCCTGCACCTCCGTGCAACTGCACCTGCAGGTGACCCCGAACCGCTTCGCCGACGTGTGGAACGCGGCGCAGGTCGCCTCCGCGGCACAGATCGCGGTGGGCGCCAACTCGCCGTTCCTGTTCGGTCGTGAGCTCTGGCGCGAGTCCAGGCCGCCGCTGTTCCAGCAGGCCACCGACACCCGCCCGCCCGAACTGCAGGCCCAGGGCGTGCGGCCGCGCACCTGGTTCGGCGAGCGCTGGATCTCCTCGGCGTACGACCTCTTCGAGGAGAACCTGCGCTACTTCCCGGCGCTGCTGCCGATCTGCGACGACGAGGACCCCCTCGCGGTCCTGGACCAGGGCGGCATCCCGAAACTCGCCGAACTCGTGCTCCACAACGGCACCGTCTACCGCTGGAACCGCCCGGTCTACGACGTGGCCGACGGTGTCCCGCACCTGCGCGTGGAGAACCGGGTGCTGCCCGCCGGGCCCACCGTCATCGACGTGATCGCCAACGCGGCCTTCTACTACGGTCTCGTCCGCGCCCTCGCCGAGGAGTCGCGGCCCGTGTGGACCCGGCTGCCCTTCGAGGAGGCGGCGGCCAACTTCGAGGCCGCGTGCAAGGACGGCATCGAAGCCCGCTTCACCTGGCCCCGGCGCGGCCGGTACGCCGGCACGGTCGAGGTCGACGCCGTGAGCCTGGTCCGCGACGAGCTGCTGCCGCTGGCCGAGTCGGGTCTGCGGGCGTGGGGCATCGAACCCGCCGACCGGGACATGTACCTCGGCGTGATCGAGGAGCGGTGCCGCCGCCGGGCCAACGGCGCGACCTGGCAGGTCGCCACCTTCCACGAGGCCCTCGACAAGGGGCTCGACCGGGAGGCCGCCCTGGTCGCCACCACCCGGCGCTACTGCGAGCTGATGCACCTCGGCGAGCCGGTGCACGCCTGGCCGGTGGGCCTGCCGCAGCCGGTTCCGCTGGGCTGAGGCCGCCGCCGGGGACTCTGTCGGGAGTGGAGGCGCCGCCGCTGGGCCGGAACGCCGGCCGGGTGGTGGCGCCGCCGCCTCGTGCGGGCGCCGTCCGCGCCGGAGGGTTCCCGCCGGGGCGGGGGCGGGCGCTTCCCGCCCTGAACGGGCCGCCGGGCCGGGCCGGCCGGTGGGCCGACGGGGCCCGGCCCGCGAGGGTGGGGGTCGCCGCTGCCCTTCGCCGGCGGATCGGGCAAGCTGTGACGTCCGACGACGGGTGACGCACCACCCCGCCGGGCTCGCCTCCGTACGCGGTGGCCCGAGCGGGCGGGGGAGGCACGCCCGTACGGTGCCGGTCCCCGACGGCCTGCCGCGCGGGACGCTCGCACTGCCGAGGGCCCGGCCGGGGGCCGGACGGGGCGGGACGACCCGACTGGAGGCAGGCGTGCAGGCGGAGACAGGGCCGGTGGCCGGATACGGCCCTCAGGAGCGGCCGTCGCGACGGGTCCTCCGCGACGAGACACTGCTCGTCCTGGCCCTCTCGCTCGGTGCGAGCGGCGTGTCCGCCCTGATCAGCTTCGTCGGCTCCGTCACCAGGCCGGGCGGCCTCAAGGACCAGGCGGCCACCCTCAACGCCTCCGCCGCACCGGGCCGCCCGTGGCTGGACCTCGCCTGGCAGCTGTTCGGGATCGCCTCCGCGCTGGTACCTGTGGCCCTGGTCGCGCACTTCCTGCTGCGCGAGGGGCAGAGTCTGCGCACCCTCGGCTTCGACCGGACCCGGCCCTGGCCGGACCTGGGCCGCGGGGCCGCGGTCGCGGCGGTGATCGGCAGTACCGGCATCGCCTTCTACCTGGCCGCCCGCGCCCTCGGCTTCAACCTCACGGTGGTGCCCGAGGCGCTGCCGGACGTGTGGTGGAAGTTCCCGGTGCTCGTGCTGTCGGCGCTGCAGAACGCGGTCCTCGAGGAGGTGATCGTGGTGGGCTATCTGCTGCGCCGGCTCGGCGGGCTGGGCTGGACACCCCGCAACGCGCTGGTGGCCAGCTCCGTGCTGCGGGGCTCCTACCACCTCTACCAGGGCGTCGGGGGTTTCGTGGGCAACATGGTGATGGGCGTGGTCTTCGTCCTGCTGTACCGGCGGTGGGGCCGGGTGGGCCCGCTGGTGGTCGCCCACTCCCTGCTCGACATCGGGGCCTTCGTGGGCTACGCCGTGCTGGCCGGGAAGGTGGGCTGGCTGCCGACGGCGTGAAGGCACATGGGGCGCGGGCCCATCGGCCCGCGCCCCCACGTCGTGGCCGGACGTGTCCGCGCGCTACGCGAGCAGTTCGCCGTCGATGACGGTGACCGCGCGGCCGGTGAGCAGGGTGCGGTGGCCGCGCAGACCGGTGCGGACGAGACCGGAGCGCGGGGAGGCCTGGAGGCCGGTGAGGTCGGGGCGGCCCAGCCGCTCGGCCCAGTAGGGGGCCAGGGCGGTGTGCGCGCTGCCGGTGACCGGGTCCTCGTCGATGCCGACGTTCGGGAAGAAGCACCGGGAGACGAAGTCGTACCCGGCGGCCGGGTCCTCGGCGCGGGCGGTGGCGATGATGCCGCGCGTGGAGAAGGCACCGAGCGCCTTGTGGTCCGGGTCGAGCCCGCGGACCGTGCGTTCGTCGGCGAGCTCCAGCACCAGGTCGCCCACGTTCGGGCCGGTGTCGAAGGCGCCGCCCGGCTCCGCACCGAGGGCCTTGGCGACCCCGTCGGGCACCTCCACCGGGGTCAGCGGGGCGGTCGGGAAGTCCAGGGTGATCGAGCCGTCCTCGCCGGGGGTCGCGACGAGCACGCCGCTGCGGGTGGCGAAGCTGACCGGGCCCTCGTGGGCGCCGGTGGTGCCGAGCACGTGGGCGGTGGCCAGGGTCGCGTGACCGCACATGGCGACCTCGGTGGCGGGGGTGAACCAGCGCAGCGCCCAGTCGGCGTCGCCGCCGTCGGGCAGCCGGTGCGCGAAGGCCGTCTCGGCGTGGTTGACCTCCAGGGCCACTTGCTGGAGCCAGTCGTCCCCGGGAAAGGCGTCGAGGAGCAGCACCCCTGCCGGGTTGCCGCCGAAGGGACGATCGGTGAAGGCGTCGACGATTCGGATCCGCATGGCCCGACGCTAAGGGCTCGGCGACGCCGTCGGCCACGGCCAATTCACGGTCCTTGGCCTGGGCGCCGGGAGGAAGCCGAGCCGGGTCCGGACCGGCCGGCCGTGGAGGCACGCCTCCGGTGCCGGCGCGGCACATCAGGGAGGGACGGCCGCCCCGCGCCGGGTGGCGCCACTCCCTGCCCGGTGCCGTCAGGGGATTGTCGTGAGGCCGTCACCGATATATCGTCGAGGCATCGCGACCGATCAACGAAGGAATGGAGTGAGGGGTATGCGTACCCACGGATTCGAGCGTGGACATCGCCAGGACGGTCCCTTCGGACGGGGCCTCGGCGGCTTCGAGGGCCGGCGGGCCGCGTTCGGCCCCTTCGGTCCCGGTGGCCCAGGATTCGGCCCCGGCGGCCCCGGGTTCGGCCCGGGCCCCTGGGGCGGACGAGGGCGCGGCGGGGCGCGCGGGAGGGCGCGGCGGGGCGATGTACGGGCGTCGATCCTGGCCCTGCTCAAGGACCGCCCCATGCACGGCTACGAGATGATCCAGGAGATCGCCGAGCGCAGCGGCGGTGCGTGGAAGCCGAGCCCCGGTTCGGTGTATCCGACCCTCCAACTGCTCGAGGACGAGGATCTGATCGTCAGTGAGTCGCAGGGCGGCAAGAAGCTCTTCTCGCTCACCGAGCCGGGCCGCGCGGCGGCCGACGAGGGGCCGGACGCCCCCTGGGAGGAGGCCTCGCGCGGGGTCGACTGGGAGGCCCTCGGCGAGATCCGCCAGGCCGGCGTCGGCCTGATGGAGGCCTTCGGGCAGGTGTGGAAGACGGGCAGCAAGGAGCAGCGCGAGAAGGCGCTGGGCGTCGTCAACGAGGCCCGCAGGAAGCTGTATCTCATCCTCGCCGACGAGGACTGACGACACCCCCGCGCGAGGGGCGGGGGCACACGCGGGGACAGGCCCCCCACGGGCTGCTTCGCGGGGCGCCCCACACGCACCGGCGGTGTCCCGACCCCGGGCGGCGCGCCTCCCGGCGGGCCCGGTCCACCGGGGGCGGTGCCCGGATTCCGGCTGATCTCCTCCGCAAGGAGGAGATGACGCCCGGGGGAGTCCACTCCCCGTGGGACGGGGAAATGCTTCCCCACGGCGATGACCGGGGCCGCCGCGGCTGATGGGGTGGGCGGGGTGCATTCCCCGATTCCCCGGCAACCGGCCCACGAGCAGGACACCCGCCGCCCGGACGACGCCACCGGGCTCAGCGCGCAGCTCGCGGCGGCGGTCGCCGGTGCCCGCAGGAGGGCGGTCCGGGACGGGGACCGGCAGATCGACACGGCCCACCTGCTCCACACGCTCCTGGAGGCCGATCCCGAGGTGCGCGCCCTCTTCGACGGCGGCGCGCGGATCGCGCGGCTGCTCGGCTACCTCGTGCAGCGCAGCATCGGCTACGGCCTGCGCTGGCAGAGCGGCGTCGAGGACTCGGGGGCCGCGCCCGCCGCGGCGGAGGCCGACGGCTGGTCGCCCGTGGCCGCGGCCGCCCTGGAACGGGCCCGCGAGCGTGCCGCCCGGCGCGCTGACGACGTGGCGCACGGCGTCGACCTCCTGGCGGCCCTCGTCGCGGATCCGCAGGCGCGCGCAGTCGAGGTGCTGGCCCGCGCCGGGATCGACGCGGGCGACCTGGCGGCGCGGGTCGAGCAACACGGTGCGCCCACTTCGGCGGAGCGCTGAGAGCGCGCCGGGCGCCGGCCGGAGCCGGGGCGGTGCGGCGCCCGCTGACCGGCGTGTGCGGCGGCGCCTGCACCGGCCGACGTGCCCGGCGGGGGCCCGCACGCCGGAGGCACTCACCGGGGCATCCTGCCGATCGACGCCCCGGACCTGGGGCCCACCGATCTACGTCCCCGGTGGGGTGCCTGCCCATGGACGGTCTCGGCGGGGTGCCTGCCCATGGACGGTCTCGGCGGGGTGCCTGCCGATCGACCTTCTCGGCATGGAGCCCCACCGGTCGACGCCCGCGGTCTGGGGCCCACCGATCTACGTCCTCGGCGGGACGCCTGCTGATCGACGCCCTTGGCGTGGGGCTCCCCGATCGGCGTCCTCGGCGGCACGCCTGCCGGCCGGCGCCCTCGGCGGGAGGGCCGCTTCGACCTCCTTCGCCGGACGCCTGCCGGCCGGCGCCCTCGGCGGGGTGCCGGTTGCTCGGGGTGGGCGGGAGGCCCGCTGGTCGACGGCCGGGCCGTCGCGGACGGCGGCCTTGCCGTGTGCGGCCGCCGTCCAGCCGGTGAGACAGGTGCCATCGGGCGTGACGGTCATGTCATCGCCTGTCATCATGTGCCGGTGCGTACGTCAGGAAGCAGTCAGAGCCGCCACGGCAACGGCGTGGGGCTCGGTCTCGCGCTCGTCTCCGCGGTCGCCTTCGGCGGATCCGGTGTGGCCGCCAAACCGTTGATCGAGGCGGGCCTCGATCCGCTCCACGTCGTGTGGCTCCGGGTCACCGGCGCCGCGCTGGTCATGCTGCCCCTGGCCGCGCGCCACCGGGCGCTGCTGCGCCTTCGCCCCGCCCTGCTGGCCGGGTTCGGACTGCTCGCCGTCGCCGGCGTCCAGGCCTGCTACTTCGCCGCGATATCGCGGATTCCCGTCGGAGTCGCGCTGCTGATCGAGTACCTGGCTCCAGCACTGGTGCTCGGCTGGGTGCGGTTCGTCCAGCGGCGGCCGGTGACGAGGGCCGCCGCGCTCGGGGTGGCCCTCGCGGCAGGCGGACTCGCCTGTGTCGTCGAGGTCTGGTCGGGCCTGGGCTTCGACGCCCTCGGGCTGCTGCTCGCCCTCTGCGCCGCCTGCTGCCAGGTCGGCTACTTCATCCTCTCCGACCAGGGTGGCGACGCAGGTGACGCGGCCCCGGACCCGCTCGGCGTCATCGCCTACGGGCTGCTCGGCGGCTCCGCCGTGCTGACCGTCGTCGCCCGTCCCTGGGGCATGGACTGGACGGTACTGACGGGCACCGCCCGCATGAACGGCACACCGGTCCCGGCCGTCGCGCTGCTGGCCTGGATCGTGCTGGTCGCCACGGTCCTGGCGTACGTCACCGGAGTGCTCTCGGTGCGCCGGCTCTCGCCGCAGGTGGCGGGTGTCGTGGCCTGCCTGGAGGCGGTGATCGCGACCGTGCTGGCGTGGGTGCTGCTCGGCGAGCACCTCTCGGCGCCGCAGGTCGCCGGCGGAGCGGTGGTCCTGGTGGGCGCGTTCATCGCCCAGTCGGCGGCGCCCGCGCGGGTCTCCGCCGAACCGGTGGCGAGCGGCGGCCCCGAACGGGAGTTGTCGGCCCGCGGAACGGCGGCCTAGTGTGTGGATCATGCATCTGGACGCACTCGTTCTTCCGCCTCCGGCCGCCTGAGGCGGGCCCTCCCGTGACCGAGCCCGGTACCGAACCGGGCCGGACGGTGGTGCCCGCAGACGAAGTCCGCCGACCTCCGTCGATCGGGATCCTCCCGAGCACACCGGGGTCGTCAACCGAACTTCAGCCTTCGCGGAGAACACGTCGTGTCCCTCACTTCCTCAGGCCTGCCCGTCCGGCGTGGCCTGCTCTACCTGATCGTCGCCGGTGCCGCCTGGGGCACCGCGGGTGCGGCCGCCTCACTGGTCTACCGGACCAGTGACATGGGGCCGGTCGCCCTGTCCTTCTGGCGCTGCGCGGCCGGCTCCGTGCTGCTGCTCGCCGTCCGCGTCCTGCGGCGGCGGGGACGCGACGCGTCGCCCACGCCGTTCGGCCGCAGGGCCCTGCGGGCCGGGGCCACGGGCCTCGGCCTCGCCGTCTTCCAGACGGCCTACTTCGCCGCCGTCTCGGTCACCGGGCTCGCCGTGGCGACCGTCGTCACCCTTGGCGCCGGCCCCGTGTTCATCGCGCTCGGCGCCCGCCTGGCACTCGGCGAGCGGCTCGGCCGGGCCGGGGCGGCCGCCGTCGCCGGGGCGCTCGGCGGGCTCGGCGTGCTGGTACTCGGCAGCGGCGGCGCGACCGTCCGCCCGTGGGGTGTGCTGCTCGCGCTGGCCTCGGCGGCCGGCTACTCGCTGATGACGCTGCTCACCCGGTGGTGGGGCCGCGACGGCGGTTCGGGGAACTCCGACACGACCGTGGGCGCGTTCCTGGTCACCAGCGTGTGCCTGCTGCCGTTCGCGCTGATGGAGGGGCTGGTGCCGCACACGGCCGAGCCGGGTCGGCTGGCCTGGCTGATCCTCTACATCGCGACGGTCCCCACGGCCCTCGCCTATGCCCTCTACTTCGCGGGGGCAGCGGTCGTACGGTCGGCCACGGTCTCGGTGGTCATGCTGCTGGAGCCGGTCAGCGCGGCCGTGCTCGCCGTCGCCCTGCTCGGCGAGAGACTGACGGCGGCGACGCTCGCCGGCACCGCGCTGATGCTCGGTTCGGTCGCGGGACTCGCCGTGGCGGAGACCCGCGGGGCGCGGGACGGGGCGGTGGAGAAGGAGCCGGCACTCGTGTGACGCCGGCCCGGGTCGGACCGTCACGGGGCGCCCGTGCGACCGGGGCGCTGCCGTGCGGGGCGAGCGGTTCCGCCCCGGCGACCTCACCCACCGGTCCCGCACGCGCGGGCGCCGTCTCATACCTACGGTCTCGGACGCGAGGCGGTCGCCGTGGGCGTGCGCCCGGCCGGCCGCGGCGCCGCGCCGGCGGGCCGTGCACACCGGGCGGCGGCCCGGGGGGGGCG